>NZ_JBFULT010000026.1:0-29727 GCF_054049755.1 Bradyrhizobium sp. P5_C11_2 | reverse complement strand
TCGATCTGCCGCGCCCGCGCCGTCGCAGCGAGCTATTGCTCGACTCGCGCTACCAGAAGTACGTCGTCGATATCGAGCGCATGTTCGATGAGGTCGACGAGACAGGGGCGCCATCATGACATCGCCGGCGGCCCTGACCAGACGCGCTGCCCCGGTGTTCGCCTGCATCGGGCTGCTGGCGGTATGGCAGGTCGGGTCGCTCGTTMTGAAGAACGACAGCTTCCCGACGGCGCTCGAGGCGATCCGTACGATCCCGGACATCCTCGGCGACAAGGAAGCGCTGATCAATATCCTGGCCTCGCTCCGCCGTATGGCGATCGGGTTCGCCATAGCTGTGCTTGTTTCGATCCCGTTAGGCCTGTTGATGGGCCGCAGCCGTGCAGTTGCGGCGTTCTTCAATCCGCTCCTAATGGTGATCTACCCAGTGCCGAAGGCGGCCTTGATGCCGATCATCATGCTGTGGCTGGGGGTCGGCGACATCACCAAGACGCTGGTCATTTTCCTCGGCGTCAGTCTGCCGGTGATCTATCACAGCTTCGAAGGCGCCAAGGCTGTCGAGGAGAAGATGCTGTGGTCGGGTGCGGCGATGGGACTCTCGCCCCTGCAGCGTCTGGTGCGGATCGTGCTGCCTGCGGCACTGCCGGAAATCCTGACCGGGTGCCGCACGGGGCTCGTGCTGGCGCTGATCACGATGATCACGAGCGAGATGATCGCCCGCCAGTCCGGCGCCGGCAACATCCTGTTCAATGCACTCGACATGGGCCAGTACGACACGGTCTTTGCGATGATCATCATCGTGGGGGCGATGGGAATCTGCCTCGATGCGATCTTCGAGCGGGTCCGCGCAAGGCTTGTGCGTTGGTCTGAGCCGCAGTTCGACATGCCGCTGAGCTTCTCATGACATCGCGCCTGCTTCCAATGAATGTCGTCCTTGGCCTCGTCCCGATCCTGCTGGTGATCGCGGTGTGGCAGGGCCTCGTGTCATCCGGCCTTGCGCCTGCGGCCTTGCTGCCGCCACCGGGCGTCGTCTTCGGCCGGCTGGTCCAGCAGCTCGTGACGTGGACGTTTCAGCAGGAGATCGCCTCGACCCTTATCCGGCTGTTTTCCGGATTCGCAATTGCGGTCGTGCTCGGTGTCAGCATTGGCATCGCTGCCGCGGCGAATCCGGCAATCAACGCCGTGGTTCGGCCGATCGTGCGCGTGCTGGCACCTCTGCCAAAGGTTGCGCTGTATCCCGCGCTGTTGCTGCTGCTGGGTTTCGGCCATGGATCGAAGATCACGTTAGTGGCGGCGGACGCGCTCTTTCCCATCCTGCTGTCCACTTACTATGGCGCATCGACGGTCGAGCAGAAGCTGATCTGGTCAGCCATGGCCGCGGGAACACCGCGCTATGAAATCCTCTTCAAGGTGGTACTGCCGGCGGCGATGCCGTCGATCCTGACCGGCTGCAGGATCGGACTTGTCATTTCCTGCATCGTGGTGTTTCTGGCCGAAATGATCACGTCGACGGACGGGCTTGGCCATGTTCTCGTGACCGCGGCCCGGACCTTCCAGGCCGTCGACATGTTCGTGCCGCTGATCACGATCTCGCTGTTGGGATTGATCCTGAATGGCCTGCTGGGGGCCGTGCGGTCATACCTGCTCCGGGGCTTCCCCGAAGCGTAGCGAACCGAACAAGAAACAAGACCGGGAGTGAACCATGCTGGCCGATCGTATCGAAGCAAAATGGATCGACGCATTTTGCGAGATTTTTGAGCGATGCGCTGTCAAGGCCGGCGATACTGCGGCGATCCTCTCGGAAACCCAGTCACGCGCGCTGAACGTGCATCTGGCGGAACTCGCCTTGCTGCGCATGGGCGCGCGACCGTTTCACGTGGTTATGCCGACCCCGCGCAATCGTCATGTGGTGCCGGTTCGCTCGACGGGGGCGAGCGAGGCGATCCAACGGCTTGGTCCGGTCATCACTGCACTTCAGCAGGCTGGTTTCGTGGTGGATTGCACCATCGAGGGCCTGATGCACGCAGTCGAAACGCCGGAGATCCTCAAGGCCGGTGCGCGGATCCTGGTGATCTCCAACGAGCACCCTGAGGCCCTGGAGCGCATGGTGCCGGACCCGGCGTTGGAAAAGCGCGTTCGCGCGGCGGCGAAGATGCTGCGCGGGACCAAGCGGATGCGGGTCACATCGAAAGCCGGCACGGCGCTCGATGTCGACATGGTGGGAGCTTCCACGGTCGGCGTGTGGGGCTGGACCGACAAGCCGGGAACGCTGGCGCATTGGCCCGGCGGCATCGTCGTCAGCTTTCCCAGGAGCGGCACGATCAACGGCACGCTGGTGATGGCGCCCGGCGACATCAACCTGACCTTCAAGCGTTACCTGACATCGCTGGTGAAGATGACGCTGAAAGACGACTATGTCGTCGAGCTCGAAGGCGAGGGCACGGATGCGGCGATGATGCGCGCCTACCTCGCCGCGTGGGGCGATCGCGAGGCCTATGCGGTGTCACATGTCGGCTTCGGCATGAACCCGGGCGCGCGCTACGAAGCGCTCTCGATGTACGATCAGCGCGACACCAACGGCACGGAGATCCRTGCCGTCTCCGGCAATTTCCTGTTTTCGACCGGCGCCAACGAATTTGCCGGCCGCTACACGGCGGGTCATTTCGACCTGCCGATGATGGGAACGACCATCGAGCTCGACGGCGTCTCGGTGGTGCGGGACGGCGTGCTCCAGGACGTCTTTGGCTAGCTCCGATCGAGCACCGGCGGACGGGCCAGGTCGAAGTGTCGGAGCAGGTCGACCATGGCTTGCAGCCGCTTTGCGCGATAGGCGTCGACGTCGAGGCCCGAATAGTCGAGGAAGCCCGCGCCCGTCCGAAGGCCGATCCGCCCTTCGTGCATGTTCCGTGAAATCACCTCCGGTGCGCGATATCGGTCGCTGCCGAGTGCGCCTTCGAGGTAGCGGCTGGCGTAGTAGAGGATGTCACCGCCGCCCCAGTCGATGAATTCGAGCAGCCCGAGCACGGCGTAGCGGAAGCCGAAGCCGTAACGGATCGCCTTGTCGATCTCCTCCGCGCTGGCGACACCTTCCTCGACCATGCGAGCGGCTTCGTTCATCGCGAGCGCCTGGATACGCGGGACGATGAAGCCTGGCGTCGCAGCACAGACCACCGGCACTTTGCCGATGCCTTCGAGCAGCACTTTGACGTCGCCAACGATCGCGGCGTCGGTTGCCTTGCCGGGCGAAACCTCGACCAGCGGGATCAGATAGGCCGGGTTGAGCCAATGCACATTGAGGAAGCGGCGAGGATTCACGACCGCGCTGGATAGATCGTCGACCAAGATGGTGGACGTTGTCGATGCGATGATTGTGTCAGGGCCGACCTGTTTTGAGGCAGAGCCGAGCACCTCGCGCTTGAGCTCGACGATCTCCGGCACGCCCTCGAAGACCATTCCGGCATCGGTTAGCGCTGCACCACTCTGGCTGGCCGACACCACCGAGACCCGCGCGATCAGTGGGTCGACGTCCGCCTCGGTCAGCAGCCCCAGGCTCGACAGGCTGGCAAATGTGGTCCTGACTTCGCCGAGTGCGTCTGCCTCCAGCTTGGCGAATTCCTCCGCGGAACGGGCCTTGATGTCGATCATGGTGACCCTGTGCCCCGCGTAGGCGAACGCGACGGCGATGCCGCGCCCCATGCGGCCGGCACCGAGACAGGCAATGTTGGCGCGGGTCGTCATCGGTCAGAACCCCTTGCGAAGGAGCATTTGCAATTCGGTCTTGCCGAGATTGCCAAGCCCCAAGGTCTTGAGCGTTCGGCCGCCTTGCGCAAAATCCTCGCCGCAAATCGCGCCGCCGATCGCCAGAAAAGCCTTTGCAAGCGGTGTGGCGACGCCCGCCAGTTCCGCGACGGAGACCAGCAGCGACAGTCCAAGCCGCAGATCCTCGCGCATGTAGCGGTGCTCCGTCAGCACAATGCGTTCGCGCCAGTCGCCGGAATCGGTCAGGCGGTCATGCGAGCCGCGGCCATACATCCAGATCTCGCCTTCCTTGGCGTAGTGATGAGCGAGCGGAAAATGCGGGGCGCCATATCCGAGCGCCTCGCGCACCGCGATCCGCTCGGCGTCGAGCGCGTCGGTGACCCGACGGATCGAGGCTTGCGTGCCTTCCTTGTGAATGTCCCACCGCTCGAAATGTTCGATCGGGCCCGCGTTCATTACGATCAGCGGCGGATGAATGATCGGGCCGGCATTCATCAGCGCGCCGGAAAGTGCGTCTCCGCATGGCTCGATTGCGCCCGGGAAGGCGCGTTCAATCACCTCTAGCGCATGCGGCTCCTGGTCGAGCGGGAACACGCCGACCGGCAGTCGCTTGGCGCGGATGGTGATCGCGACGTCGAATGGCCCGTGCTTGCGGGTCAGCCAGGGCAGCGTGCCGGTTTCGGCGAAGCTCGCTTTGGCGTGGTTGCCGGCGTCCCGCGCAGCCTGGGCGAAGATCATCGAGCCGAATGTCGCCGGCGGCAGAAACACGACCTGGCCATCCCGCAAATGTGGGGCCAGTAGGCGGGCGATGTCCGGCTGCGCGAAGGCGGGGGCAGGGCAGAGGATCAGTTCGGCGCCGTTGACGGCTTCCGCCATGTCAGTCGTGACCAGCGCCAGCTTCATGTTGTGGCCGCCGTTGTGGTCCTTCACCAGGATACGAGAGCCGGCTGCACGATGTGCTGCGACCTGATCCGCGTCGCGGCGCCAGAGCCGGACCTCATGCCCCGACAGCGCAAAGTCGCCCGCGGCCGCGAAAGAGCCGTTACCACCGCCGAGAACAGTGATCTTCAAGATGCTTCTCCTTGCGCGCGTGACTGCGCATCAAGCTGCTTCAGCAGGAAATGCTGGACCTTGCCTAGCGCCGTGCGCGGCAGGTCGGTGACGAAGACGATGTCGCGCGGAACCTTGTAGCGTGCGAGTTGCGCCTGAAGATGTGCTTTCAACTCGTCCACCTCGAGCCTGCATCCGGATCGCCGGATGACATAGGCGACTGGCACCTCGTCCCAGCGCGGATCCGGCCTGCCGATCACGGCGCATTCGCTGACATCGGGATGTTCCAGCAGGACCCGTTCGACCTCGGCCGGATAGACGTTCTCACCACCGGAAACGATCATGTTCTTCTTGCGGTCGCGAACCCAGAAATAGCCGTCCGGGTCGCACAGGCCGATATCTCCGGTGCGATACCAGCCGTCGTGCAGGGCGTCGCGCGTGGCGTCGGCATTACCCCAATATGCGAAGAAGACATTGGGGCCGCGCACCGCGATCTCGCCCGGCGTGCCCGGCGGCACCTCGCTGCCTGCATGATCGATCACCTTCGCTTCGCAGCACAGGCCGGCGAGGCCGGTCGATCCCGCGCGCGAAAGATCGCCGCCGAGCCGCGTATAGACCGCGATGGGGCAGGTTTCCGTCGAACCGTAGACCTGAAGCACCGGAACGCCGCGTGCGACAAAACGATCGATCAGATGCGGCGGCACGATGGTCGAGCCGGTGGCGACAGCCTTCAGTGATGAGAGATCTGCCGTGGCCCAGACGGGATGGTCGCTTACGGCCTGGATGATCGCCGGTACCATCACCGTCAGCGTCGGCCGCTCGCGCGCGATGGCCGCCAGCGCCATGTCGGGCGTGAAACGGGCATGAATCGTCACGGTCGCGCCGAGGTGGAGCGCCGGCGTGGTCTGGATGTTGAGGCCGCCGACATGGAAGAACGGCAGTACCGTCAGGATGTGGTCCTCGGACGTCATGTCGTGCATGTGCTGGCTCATGACGCCGTTCCAGAACAGCGCCTCCTGGCGCAGCACCGCGCCCTTCGGTCGTCCGGTCGTCCCTGACGTGTAGACGATGAGCAGCGGACAGGAGAGGTCGGCATGCGGATCGCGGCCGCCACCACCAGATCCCAGCAGAGTTTCGAAAGTCTCGCCACGAGGTGGCGTGAAATCCAGCCCGACGACAGCCATCCGGAGCGAGTTGCGCTCCAGCTCGGCAAGAACTCCGTCAAAGGCCTGCTCCAGCACCAAAACCTTGGCGCCCGCATCCGCGAGAATGAAGATCTGCTCGGCGACCGCGAGCCGCCAGTTCAAGGGCACCAGCAGMGCGCCGAGCCGTGCGCATGCGTAGAGCAGAACCAGATAGTCCGGACGGYTCAGGCTCAGGATCGCGACACGGTCACCCCGACCAACCCCAAGCTCCCGCTTCAATGCCGTGGCGGTCCGTTCGATGCGCCCGGCAAACGCAGCATAGCTCAGCCGTTCCCCTTCGAAGGCAATGGCTGTCTTGTCTGGCGCGAACGCCGCGTTGCGATCGATCAGACTACAGAGGTCCACCGTCAGTCGTCCGTTTCGCCGGCCTCGTACAGCGCTTCGCGGCCGATGCGGTCGAGGCACAGCTCGGCTGTCCAGGGCAGCATCAGCGAGCCGCAGCGGCTGTCGCGATAGATCCGCTCCAGCGGCAGCGATCGAAGCATGGCTTGACCGCCGCAGGTGCGGATCGCGAGCGCAGCGAGCTCATTGGCGCCTTCCATGACCGAATATTGCGCGGCATAGGCACGCAATACCTGCTCCTTGCTCGGATTGGCGCGCGCCTCGGTGACGGCCTGAAACCAGATCGCCTTGATCTGCTCGAGCTTGATCTGCATCTGCGCGACCGCGATCTGCTTGGTTGGGTACATCCTGCGCTTGACCGGCGGCATGCCCGGGACCTCGCCGCGCAGGTAGCGCACGGTGAAGTCATAGGCCGCTTGCGCGAGGCCCATATAGGTCGGCGACAGCGTCAGGAACATGTGCGGCCAGCGCATCGCGGCCTGAAAGTAGACACCGCGCGGCATGAGCGCAGAATCGTCCGGCACGAAGACATCCTTGAACAGGAGGGTCCGCGAGACCGTGCCGCGCATGCCGAGCGGATCCCAGTCGCCGACGACAGAAACTCCTTGCGACTTGGCGGGGATGGCGAGGTAAAGGGTATTGCGGCGCGAGGCCTTCCCGCCTTGCTCGATCTCGGTACAGAGCACGCCGTAATAGTCGGCGTGCCCGGAGAGCGATGCAAAGATCTTCTTGCCGTTGACGATCCAGCCACCCTCGACCGGTCTTGCTTCCGTGCCGAAGGCGACGCCGCCTGCGGCCGCCGCGCCGCCCTCCGAGAAGGGTTGCGAGTAGATGGCGCCGTCCTCGACGATGCGCTTGTAGTGGACGGCGCGCCTGCGCTCGTGTTCCGCGCGGGTCTCGGCGTCCATGTCGAGATCGTCGGCAAGTGGGCCCGACCACAGGGTCGAGCAGACATGCATGTTCCAGGTGAGCGCCGTTGCGCCGCAATAGCGGCCGATCTCGGCCGCCGCCAAAGCATAGGTCTGGTAGTTCGCGCCAAGTCCGCCATGCTTCTTTGGAACAGCAATGCCGAGCAGGCCGACGCGATGCAGGTCGCGATAATTCTCGGTCGGAAAGATCGCCTCGCGATCGTAGGTCGCGGCGCGACCGGCGAACACGCTCTGGCCGATCTCGCGCGCCCGCGTGATGATGCCGGCCTGTTCGTCGCTCAAGCGGAACGCGACGGGATCGAAGATGGGCGGATCGAGCGCGACCTTGTCGGTCGTGCCAATGGTCTGGCTGACTTGCATGGTCATTGCGCAGTCACCTGTGTTTTGGTCGCGCCGGACCGCAGGAACCCGTCAAGAGCGGCATTGAACGCATCGGGGCGTTCAAGGTTGGCGAGATGGCCGACGCCGGCAAGCTCGACATATGCGGCTGAGGGAATGTAGGTCGCCGTCTTCGCCATCATGGCGGCGGGTGCGTTGTTGTCCTTGGAGCCGGACAGCAGCAGCGTCGGTACGGATATGTCCTTGAGCGTGCCGCGCTGATCGAATCCGATCAGGGCCAGCATCATGGCGCGATAGCTTGCTTCCGGCACATTTGCCATGCACTCGCGTGCAAGTTCCATCCCCTTCGGATCGGGATCGTCGCCGACCAGCTCTTTCACCAGGGACGGTGCGAGCGACTTCATGGTTTCCCCGCGATCCAGCGGTCCGAGCCGCGCGGCGATGAACGATTTCTGCCAGTCGCCATCAGCCTTGCCGAAGGCCGGGCTGGTCTGCGCCAGGACGACGGCGCGGGCCAGTTTTGGGGAGCGAACCAGCCATTTCTGGACGATCATGCCGCCGATCGAATGGCCCACCACAATGGGGTTCGGCGCGCCGATCTGTGTGATGAATTGCTGGAGCGCATCTGCCAGGGCGGCAATGCTGACGCTGGCGAGTGGCGCCGAACCGCCATAGCCCGGCATGTCCCATGCGATCGTGTGGAAGCGATCGCCGAATGTAGCAAGCTGGTGCCGCCAGGCCCGCGCCGCGCCGCCAATGCCGTGGAGAAAAATCAAAGGTATCGCGCCCGGATCGCCCGCGGCTTCATAGGCGAAGCATCCGTCTTTTGTTATCATCGGCGTGGATTGCGGCACGCGACATCCTTTTGCTTGGCCGGGCGATGCTAACAGGCCTGATGGCGTTGGGAAGAGATAATTTTATACTTAAAGCAATTTTCGGGCCGATCCTGGCCTATGGCAAAACTCGCGCTTCATTGCAAAAACTTGAAGGTTAAAATATATCGAGGGACGACCAGCAGATCCTAGGGAGCCAGCGCATGTCCGGATTGCCGCATTCGCCGCACGCGCTAGTGACCGGTGGTGGCCGTGGTATCGGCCGCGCGATTGCGGCAGCGCTCGTCGGCGCCGGTGCCACCGTTACGGTGCTCGGCCGCAATGGAGCAATTCTTGACGAGGCGGTGAGCGCAGGAGCTGCGCATTTCGCGGCCATCGCCGACGTCTCGGACGAAGCTTCATTGAAGGCTGCCATCACTGAGGCGAGCGCGCGAAAGCCGATCGATATCCTGATCGCCAACGCGGGCAGCGCTGAATCGGCACCGTTCTCGAAGTCGGACAGCGCGCTGTTTACGCGCATGATGGACGTCAACTTCATGGGCGTGGTCCACGCTGTCCACGGTGTGTTGCCGGGCATGAAGGATCGTCCCTATGGCCGCATTGTCGCGATCGCGTCGACGGCCGGGCTCAAGGGCTACGCCTATGTGAGTGCGTACACTGCGGCCAAGCATGCCGTGATCGGCCTCGTGCGTTCGCTTGCCCTCGAGATGGCCGGCAGCAACGTGACGGTGAATGCGGTGTGTCCGGGCTTCACCGATACCGATCTGGTCGCCGGCAGCATCGAGAACATCATGAAGAAGACCGGCCGGAGCCGCGAGCAGGCGATCGCCGAGCTCGCGAAGCACAATCCGCAGGGACGTCTGATCACACCTGATGAAGTGGCCGATGCCGTGCTTTGGCTGTGCGGCGAGGGCGCTGGCGCGATCACCGGTCAGGCGATTGCCGTCGCCGGTGGTGAGATCTAGCGTACGTGTCGAAGGCGCGGAACCAGGAAGCCAAGGAGATCGCATGAGCAGACCAGCCAATCCCGTGACCATTCCGCTCGCGGACTATTCGCCGGAGCACTTCCTGTTGGCCGTGGTCGACGGCGTTGCGACCGTGAAGCTCAATCGTCCCGAACGAAAAAATCCGCTGACCTTCGAGAGCTATCGGGAGCTCACCGATTTCTTCCGCGCCTGCGCGTTTGACGATGCGGTCAAGGTCGTGGTCGTCACCGGCGCAGGAGGCAATTTCTCGTCCGGCGGCGACGTATTCGAGATCATCGGCCCGCTCGTGAAGATGGACACCAAGGGACTGACGGCCTTTACCCGGATGACGGGCGACCTCGTCAAGGCGATGCGGGCCTGCCCGCAGCCGATCGTCGCCGCGGTCGAAGGCATCTGCGCCGGCGCGGGCGCGATCATGGCCATGGCATCCGACATGCGGCTCGCCGCGAGCGGAGCCAAGGTGGCCTTTCTGTTCAACAAGGTGGGACTTGCCGGCTGCGACATGGGCGCCTGCGCGATCCTGCCACGGATCATCGGGCAGTCGCGCGCCTCCGAATTGCTCTACACCGGTCGGTTCATGACCGCGGAGGAGGGCGAGCGCTGGGGCTTCTTCAGCCGCATCGTCACGCCTGAGCAGGTGCTGCTCCAGGCGCAACTGCTGGCAAAGCAGATCGCCGAAGGGCCGACCTTCGCCAACACCATGACCAAGCGGATGCTGGCGATGGAATGGGCGATGTCGGTGGAGGAGGCGATCGAGGCGGAGGCGGTTGCCCAGGCCCTGTGCATGACCACGGCGGATTTCGAGCGGGCCTTCGAGGCCTTCGTCAACAAGGTCAAGCCGGTGTTCAGGGGCGACTAGCCGGGTCACTCTGACCCGCGGCCGGCCCACCAACGGCGAGCTGCGCGAAATTGCTTTAATCTTGAAGCAATTCCCCGCCGGGTAAATTGGCGAGCCTCCCATGGGGCGTGYGCGACCGGCAGGATCTCGAGGAGCTGCGAATTAAGGCTAAGCCCGAAGACCGGGGCGGAGCTCAAGGTGGAGGCGACAAAGCCGCTTGCGGCGGAGTGACCGCCCGTGCGAATTTAACCGCATTGCCTGGTGTGTTTCGAGTGGAGTTAGGGCGATGAAGGCGATTATCGTCGGCGGCGGTATCGGTGGCCTCACCACGGCATTGATGCTGCGCTCGCGCGGCGTTGCTTGCGAGATTTTTGAGCAGGCGGATACCATCCGCGAGCTTGGCGTCGGCATCAATACGCTTCCGCACGCCATGCGCGAGCTCGCAGGCCTCGGCCTGCTGCAGAAGCTCGACGACGTGGCGATCCGCACCGACCAGCTCTACTACCTCAATCGGCACGGCCAGGAGGTCTGGCGTGAAGCCCGCGGCATCGATGCCGGCCACGACGTCCCGCAATTCTCCATCCACCGCGGCCGGCTTCAGGGCGTCATTCATCGCGCCGTCGAGGAGCGGCTCGGGCAGGACGCGATCCACACCGGTTGCCGCCTCGGTGCGTTCACCCAGGACGAAGGTGGCGTCACAGCCTACTTCTTCGATCGCGCCGGCGCTCACATCCATACCGCGCGCGGCGATATCCTGATCGGCGCCGACGGCATCCACTCGCGTGTGCGCGAGACGCTGTTCCCCAACGAGGGGCCGCCGTGCTGGAACGGCCTGATGTTGTGGCGTGGTGCGCGCGACTGGCCGCTGTTCCTGACCGGCAAATCGATGATCGTGGCCGGCGGCCTGAATGCCAAAGTGGTGATCTATCCGATCGCCGAGGGATCGAGCCCGGCGAGCCGCCTGACCAACTGGGCGGTGCTGGTGAAGGTCGGCGAGGGCAATGCGCCGCCACCGCGCAAGGAAGACTGGTCGCGGCCGGGCCGGCGCGAGGAGCTGATGCCGCATGTGGCGCGCTTCTCCGTGCCTTATATCGACGTGAAGAGCCTGATTTCGGCGACGCCCGAATTCTACGAATATCCGACCTGCGACCGTGATCCCTTGCCCTATTGGTCGTCGGGACGCGTCACGCTGCTCGGCGATGCCGCGCATCCGATGTATCCGGTCGGTTCCAACGGCGCATCGCAGGCGATCCTCGACGCGCGCTGCCTCGCGGACGCGCTGGTGCGCGCCGAGCATCCGCGCCAGGCGCTGCTCGAATACGAGAAGAAGCGGCTGCCGATGACCGCGGATATCGTCCGCTCCAACCGGCGCGGCGGCCCCGAGGGCGTCATCGACGCCGTCGAGCAGCTTGCGCCCGACGGATTCGACAATGTCGACAACGTGCTGAGCTATTCCCAGCGCGAGGCGATCGTGCGCGGCTACGCCACAAAGGCCGGCTTCGCCGCAGTGCCGGGTCTTGCGGCGGTGCGCGCCTGAAGCCTGCCGCTTAGCTTGGCGGCGGCGGCAGGAAGTGGATGTTGAACTCGGCGGCCATCGCCACCACGTCCTCCGGCTTCTGTTCCTTCATGTTGTGAAGGCCCCAGAACAGATCGAAGAGCTTGCGGCTCGGAGAGACCCAGAACAGCACCTTTGCGGTCTGCTCCGACTTGTTGAAGATGCCATGCGGCACGCCCATGCCGAGGCGGATCAGATCGCCGGCGGTTGCCTGCGACTCCGAATTGCCGAGCATGAAATCGAGCTTGCCCTCCAGCATGTAGAGATACTCATCCTGGTCGGGATGAATATGCGGTGGCACGAATGTGCCCGGCGGCAGCGTCGCGTGCCAGGAGAAGCTGTGCTCGGTATTGCTCTTCGGCACATAGGTCTGGCCCAGGATGTTCCAGGAAATGCCCTGGATCCCCTCATTGGCCCGCGTGATGCCGGTGATTTCGCTCTTCATTGAAGTCCTCCCTTAGCGCGACGTTCGGCTTTAGTTCGCCGGCTTGCAGTCCTTGGCATAGCGGTCGCCGTAGTTCTCAAACACCTTCTGGACGATCTCGGTTTGGAACTTGCCGTCCGGACGCTTGGCGACCTTGGTCAGGTAGAAATCCTGGATCGGATAGCCATTGGTATTGAACTTGAAGGCGCCGCGCAGCGAGGTGAAGTCGGCCTTCCTCAGGGCGGCCGCGACCGCGTCCTTGTTCGAAAGGTCGCCCTTCACGGCCTTGACCGCGCTGTCGATCAACATCGCGGCRTCATAGGCCTGGAACGCGTAGGTGCCGGGCACGCCGTTGTAGGCGGCCTCATACGCGGCGACGAACTTCTTGTTCTGGGGATTGTCGAGATTGGGCGCCCAGTTCGCGCCGCCGAACATGCCGACTGCCGCGTCCTGCTGCGCAGGCAAGGTCGATTCATCCACTGTGAAAGCCGAGAGCACCGGAATTGCGTCGGCGAGGCCGGCCTGCCGGTATTGCTTGACGAGATTGACGCCGAGGCCGCCCGGCATGAACGTGAAGAGCGCATCGGGCTTCTGCGACGAGATCTTGGAAAGCTCCGGCTGGAAGTCCAGCGTGTTCAGCGGCATGTAGGACTCCTCGACGATCTCGCCCTTGTAGTCGAGCTTGAACCCCGCCACCGAATCCTTGCCGGCCTGATAGTTCGGCACCATCAGATACATCCGCTTGTAGCCCCGATCCTGCGCCACCTTGCCGAGGATCTCGTGGACCTGATCGTTCTGGTACGACGTCACATAGAAGAACGGGTTGCAGTCCTTGCCGGCAAAGGTTGACGGACCGGCATTGGGGCTGATCAGAAAGGTCTTCGATTCCGTGACGGGCCGGTGGATTGCCTGGAGGATGTTGGAGAAGATCGGGCCGACCACGAAATCGACCTTGTCCCGCTCCATCAGGCCCTTGACCTTGGTCACGGCCGCATCCGGCTTGAGCTCGTCGTCGACCACGACCACCTCGACATCGCGGCCGCCCATCTTGCCGCCGAGATCCTTCACCGCGAGCGCAAAGCCGTCGCGAACCTGTTGGCCAAGCGCGGCGGCGGGTCCCGACAGGGTCACGATCACACCCAGCTTGATCTTCTCCTGGGCGAGGGCAGGGTTCACCGCGGTGCCAAGCAGCAAGGCGGCTGCGGCCAACGTCAATTGCGTCTTCATGATCTGTCCCCCGTGATGGCCGGGCTTGCGCCGCAAGCCGCGTACTCTAATCCAAGCTTATGCCGATGATGGCTGCCGCGGCAAGCAAGCCGCGCGCATCGCGCCATCGCGGGCGGCCTTCATGCAAGCTGCGCGCCAATTGTTTGAAGCCTAAAGAAATTCGCGTGCGGTCGATTGTTGCAGCTTTGGACTTGCAGCCGGCGTGAATTTATTTGAAGCTCAAAATGTTGGGGAATCCGTGCCGGCGCCAATGCCGGTCGTGAGTGACTGCATCAAGATGCTCGATTCCGAGACCAAGGCCGTCGAAACGCCGGAGGACCATGCCGAGGAGCTTCGGCTGTGGCTGYGCCTGTTGACCTGCACGACCTTGATCGAAGGCGAAGTGCGTGGCCGGCTGCGGCAGCGGTTCGACGTCACGCTGCCCCGTTTCGATCTGATGGCGCAGCTCGACAAGGCGCCCGACGGCATGACGCTGTCCGACGTCTCCAAGCGCATGATGGTGTCGAACGGTAACGTGACCGGCCTCGTCGAGCGGCTCGTGGAATCCGGTCATCTCGACCGGCGGACCTCGGAGACCGACCGCCGGGTTCAGGTGATCCGGCTTACAAAACTCGGGCGCGGCGAATTTCGCAAAATGGCCGCGGAACACGAGGCCTGGATCGCCGACCTCTTCGCAGACCTGGCGCCGAAGGATGTGCGCGAGCTGATGCGGCTCCTGGCCAAGACCAAGGCGTCGGCGCAGAAATCGGCCGCGCGCCGCCGGCCTTAAGGCCGCGAGCAGGGGCCAATCCCTTTTGCCGCAGGAAAAAGCACGGGATGCTCAAAATCCGCTATTGCGCCGAATTGTTTTAAGCCTAAAATGTTTCTCCGATAGTGCTGCCGGGTGCTTTCCATGCGCAAAGGAGCGTGCGATGGCCAACGCCGCCAAGATTCAAGTGTCGGGCTCGTATGACGGCAACGCTGCGACGGCCCATGTCGATACATTCGCGCGGCAGCATCTGCCGCCGCGAGAGCTCTGGCCCGAATTCATCTTCACGCGGCCGGAGCTGCACTACCCTCCGCGATTGAACTGCGTCAGCTATTTCGTCGATCGCTGGGTCGAGCAGGGGCATGGCGACGCACCTTGCGTCATCAGTCCCGCGATCAGCTACAGCTATCGCGAGCTGCAGGAGCTGGTGAATCGCATTGCCAATGTTCTGGTCGGCAAGCTGGGTCTCGTGACCGGCGGACGCGTGCTGCTGCGCTCGGCCAACAACCCCATGATGGTTGCGACCTATCTCGCGGTGATCAAGGCCGGCGGCATCGTCGTGGCGACCATGCCGCTGCTGCGCGCCAAGGAGCTGGCCTATCCGATCCAGAAGGCCGAGATCACGCTCGCGCTCTGTGACGGGAAGCTGTCCGACGAGATGGAGAAGACGAAAGCGGTCGCGCCCGGTCTCAAGCGTGTCGTCTATTGGGGCAACGGGGCGGCGGATTCGCTCGAGACGCTGATCGCGGATGCAAGTCCTGAATTCTCCGCGGTCGATACCGCCTCCGACGACGTCTGCCTGATCGCCTTCACGTCGGGCACGACCGGCGATCCCAAGGGCACCATGCATTTCCACCGGGACATGCTGGCGGTGTGCGACGGTTATGCGCACAATATTCTGCGTGCTGAGCAAAAGGATCGCTTCGTCGGCTCGGCACCGCTCGCCTTCACCTTCGGCTTCGGTGGCGTGCTGTTTCCGATGCATATCGGCGCCTCCTTCGTCGTGCTGGAGAAGACGACGCCGGACGATATTTTGAGCGCGATCGAGCAGTACAAGACCACGGTCTGCTTCACGGCGCCGACCGCATATCGCGCCATGATCGGCAAGCTCCCCGGCCGCGACATTTCCTCGCTGCGCAAGTGCGTCTCCGCCGGCGAGACGCTGCCCAGGCCGACATTCGATGCCTGGCTCAAGGCCACTGGCATCAAGCTCATGGATGGCATCGGCGCGACCGAGATGCTGCACATCTTCATCAGCGCGACCGAAGACGAGATCCGCCCCGGTGCAACCGGCAAGCCCGTGCCAGGCTATGAAGCCAAGATCGTTGATGATGCCGGCAACGACGTGCCGCCGGGCACGATGGGCCGGCTCGCGGTACGCGGGCCGACCGGCTGCCGCTATCTTGCCGACGAGCGGCAACGCAAATACGTCCAGAATGGCTGGAACGTCACCGGCGATACCTATCTGATGGATGCCGACGGCTACTTCTGGTACCAGTCGCGCTCCGACGACATGATCGTGTCGGCCGGCTACAACATCGCGGGCACTGACGTCGAGGCGGCGCTGCTCACGCATGCGGCGGTTGCCGAGTGCGGCGTCGTCGGTGCGCCGGATGAAGCGCGCGGTATGATCGTGAAGGCGTATGTCGTTGCTGCGGCCGGTGTGACACCGGATGCTCAACTCGTGGCCGAATTGCAGGAGCACGTCAAACGCGAGATCGCGCCTTATAAGTATCCACGCGCGATCGAGTTTGTGACGCAACTGCCGAAGACCGAGACCGGCAAGTTGAAGCGCTTTGCCTTGCGGCAATTGGCGCAGGCCGCGGCGACGTCATCGGGCGTCGCGGCACAATGAGAGAAAGGTAGAGAATTGTCCGTGACGACGCCGGAAGGCCCGCAACTTGCGGTGCTGCCGATCGCAGCCGAGGACGAGGCCCGTTCAGTGGCGCAGGTGCTCCAGCCGTCAGGCTGGCCGATGCCGAAGGGCTATGCCAACGGCATGGCTGCTGAGGGGCGCATCGTCGTTACCGGCGGGGTGATCGGCTGGGACGCCGAGGAACGTCTCGCGGACGGCTTTGTCGGGCAGGTGCGTCAGACCCTGGGTAATATTGCGGCGATTCTCGCCGCGGCCGGCGCGCGGCCCGAGCATCTCGTGCGCCTGACCTGGTACGTCGTCGACATGGACGAGTACCTGACCAATTTGAAGGAGCTGGGCAAGGTCTACCGAACGATCTTCGGCGCACACTATCCTGCGATGGCGCTGGTGCAGGTCGTCCGCCTCGTCGAGAAGGCGGCACGCGTCGAAATCGAGGCCACCGCCGTCATTCCCCGCTGAAGAGCGCATCTAGCTCGCCTTGGCGAGGTCGTCGTCCTCGGGCGAGTTCAGATAGACGCCTGACATGGTGTCGACCCAGCAAAGATGGTCGTGCACCTTCTTCACGCCTTCCACGTTCTCCGCGGCGACGACCGCGGCCTGCCGCGCGCGTTCCTCGGTGATGACGCCGCTGAGGTGAACGATGCCGTCGCGAACGATGACGTTCAGCCCGAACGGGCACCAGTCATTCTTCTCCATGGTGTCGATGATGCGGCTGCGAATGTGATCGTCGTCGGCCGTCGGATCCGGCACCTCGCGGGCGAGCCCGGCCACCGCCTGCAACAAATTGGCGCGCGACACGATGCCGACGACCTTGTCGCCGCGGACTACCGGCAGGCGCTTCACGTTGTTGCGCTCCATGAGGTCGACGATCTCGGCGAGCGCGGTATCCTCGGTGATGGTCACGGGAGAGGCTGTCATCACGTCCGAGACCTTGCGGCCGTGCTCGTGGACGAAGTCGCTGGCCGATTTGCCGGAACCGAGGATGAACCTGAGCCAGCGCCCGCGCTTGCGCCCGGTGCCGATTTCGCCGCGGCGGATGAAGTCTCCTTCCGAGACGACGCCGACGAGCTTGCCGGCATCGTCGACCACCGCTAGGCCGCTGACGTGCCGCTTCAGCATGATGTTCGCCGCCTCGACGATGCTGGTGTCGGGGGTGACCGAAATGACCGACCGGGTCATGATCTGATGGGCCCGCATGGAGGTACTCCGCAGATTGTGATGGACTTCCAAGATCGAGCCTAGTCCAGGCGCCGCCACGCGATTTTGACCCAGGTCAATCGAGCCAAGTCCGCCGCGACGGGCAGCCCGGCTTGATGCAGCTCAATATTCTCGGAACGGGCGGCCGTATCATGAAGAACAAGCACCCTCATGGGTGGTCAGGAGGTTGATCGTGAGTGAGCTCGCCAAGCCGCAGGAGCCTGCGGCCGAACCATTGCTCTCTGATCCGATCGCCGGGTTGGCGGATGCGAACCGACGCGCCCTGGATACCGCTCTCGGCGCGCAAGGGCTCATGTTCGAGGAGATCGTCTTTGCGGCCAACGAACTCCTGGACCGAGCGCAAACGGAGACGCATTTGTTCGCGGAGTTCGTATCGAAGCTGGCCAGCTCCCATTCCGTGAGGAACTGGGGGACCATGTACAGGGAGTGCAGTCAGCACCAGCTCGACTTTATCCGCCGTGATTGCGATCGGTATTTCCGGCACGGCGAGCGGATACTGGCAGCGGCCTTCAGACTGCTCGACGATCGGCCCCGCCCGGTCGACGCTGTCATGGAAGTGAAATCGGAAATGCACAAGAATACCGGACCATGAGGGCGACGCAGACCTCAAACCTTCAGTTGGCTGAAGGGCAACCGACGCCCGAGCCACCCGTTGACCTGGCGAAGAGCTCCGGATTGCCAAGCTCAATCGTCGAACAGCCGTCCCATCTCGCGGCTGCCGATGCGCGGCCCGGAACCGAGCCATATCCGCTCGATCGGACCTTCCATGCGATGCTGGCTCGACTGACCGGTGGGATTTCGCCGTTAGCACTGTGGCTCGCCTACCTCGATTGGGGTTCGCATCTTGCGGCAGCACCGCAGCGCCAGCTGGAGAAGGCTCGCACCGTCGTTCGAGATACCGGCCGGTATCTCGATGCAGTGGCGCATGTTGCTGCACCGGGTCAAAACCCCTGGTCGGTCATCAAGCCGCAAGCGCAGGACCGTCGTTTCGCGGCACCATCATGGGAAAGCCCTCCGTTCAACCTGTTGGCGCAGTCGTTTCTGCTCGGGGAACGGTGGTGGCGCGATGCTGCGACCGGCGTGCATGGCGTCGCGTCCGCGAACGAGGCGATCGTCGAGTTTTCGGGACGCCAGATGCTCGACATGCTGGCGCCCTCGAACTTCGCCGCCACCAATCCCGAAGTTCTTCTGAAGGCGTTCCAGAGCGGAGGAGAGAATTTCGCATTCGGGCGGCAGAACTGGTACCGCGACTTGTTACGCTTGCTTTCTCCAGGAAAGCCGGCAGGCGATGAGCAGTTCGTCGTAGGCAAGACCGTCGCGACGTCACCCGGCAAGGTGGTCTACCGCAACGCGCTGATCGAGCTGATCCAGTATCATCCGACCACCGACAAGGTGCGGCCCGAGCCGATCCTGATCGTGCCGGCCTGGATCATGAAATACTACATCCTCGACCTGTCGCCGCAGAATTCGCTGGTCAGATATCTGACCGGCGAGGGCTTCACCGTATTTGCGATCTCCTGGCGCAATCCGGTCGCGAGCGATCGCGATGTGACCTTCGATGACTATCGCAAATCGGGCGTCAGCGCTGCCCTGGATGCGATCACCTGCATCCTGCCGCGCCGAAAGGTTCATGCCCTTGGCTACTGCCTTGGCGGCACCCTGCTGTCGATTGCGGCTGCCGCGATGGCCCGCGACGGCGACAACCGGCTGAAGACAATCACATTGCTTGCCGCTCAGACGGATTTCACCGAGGCTGGCGAGCTGACGCTCTTCATCAACGAGAGTCAGGTCGCCTTTCTCGAAGACATGATGTGGCAGCGGGGATACCTCGACACGACACAGATGGCCGGCGCCTTTCAGCTTCTGCGTTCGAACGATCTGATCTGGTCGCGGCTGTCGCACGGCTACCTGATGGGAGAGCGGGCACCGCCAAGCGACTTGATGGCGTGGAACGCAGACGCCACGCGCCTGCCTTATCGCATGCACTCCGATTATCTGCGCAAGCTGTTCCTCGGCAATGACCTCGCTGAAGGCCGCTACCGTGTCGACGGAAAGAGCATCTCACTCTCCGACATCCACACGCCGATGTTTGTCGTCGGCACGCTCCGGGATCACGTGGCACCGTGGCGATCGGTCTACAAGACTCACTATCAGGTCGATGCCGATGTGACGTTCCTGTTGACCAGCGGCGGTCATAACGCCGGCGTCGTGGCGCCTCCCGACGGGCCTGGGCATAGCTACCAGGTCATGACCAAAGCGGCGGATGCGCCCTATGTCGACCGCGACGAATGGCTGAAATTGGCGCCGCATGTTGAAGGCTCCTGGTGGCCGGAATGGACTCGGTGGCTCACCGCGAGGTCCGGCGATCTCTGCGATCCCCCGCCGGTCGGGTTTGGAAACGTTGGTGGCTTGCCCGACGCACCGGGAGACTACGTCCACACCTAGTCGTTGGGCTCCGAATTCGGCGCGAGGTCAGAGGAGCGGAAGGGCTTGGCTTTGTCCAGTTTCCGGTAGGCCGTCGAGGCCGTTCGCAACAGCTTCTTCTCGCGCTTGCGGTTGAGGAAGCGAATAGCGGCCTCGGGACCCGCCCCGTTCAATGACGCAGCCAGGGTTTGCCCTCGCGCATCGTCGTTCAATTGTCCGAGAGACCGTTGCGCCTTGCGCAACTGTTTGAGGATCGACTTCTGTTTCGCGAGCGACTTGTCTGCGAACAGGTCTTCCAGCGATTCCATCGAATAGGTCATTCGCTTGTTGAGAAGCCGCAGCTTGTGCCGCTTCTCGACGTCGAGCTTGCCGAGCTTCCGAGCCTTCTTGAGCAACGTCTTTTCCCATTCGGCGAGCTGCGCCGTCGCGTGGTCGGCGAGCGGGCAGCGGCGCAGGCGGATGGCTTCCTTGCTCCGCCTGGTCGACCAGGGTCCGCTCTCGATCCAGGCCGAGGTCTGCTCGACCAGGCGGCGATAGCGTGCGGACTGCAGCGCGCGCGCCAGCAGGCGGTGGCTCTCGGCGCGCTTCTCGTCCCAGTGCTGAAGCTCGGCAATCACGGCAAGCTCGTCGCCGCTCTCGGCGACTACGCGTTCGATCGCCACGTCGAGGTCCCGTACCATGCCGAGCTGGCTGTTCAGCCATTTCAGCTCGGCCCAGACTTTCGGCTGCAGCGCGTCGTCGACCATGGGCGAGAAGAAGCGGATGGCGGTCCGCAGATGCGTCAGCGCGATCCGGATCTGATGCAGGGCGTCCGGATCGCCGCGGCACGTGCCGTCATGCTGGGCGAGGACGGCATCGAGATGACGCCGCGCGATGATCCGAAACGCCGTATCGCAGGCCATCCCCGGGCTGAGGCGGCCGGGCAGGGCATTACGTCGCACCGCCGGCATGGCGCGAGCGGCTGCCGTCGAGGTCGTGGTGGGTCGCGCCATCCTTGCCCGCGCCAATCAGATTGCCTTATTTGCCCTCAGCGATCGCGTCCCGGCAGCGCTGGAGCGTCTGCTCGGGGGCTCCGGATGCATCGATGGTCGCCCAACCGACATGGCCGATATTATAGTGCTCTTGCAGCGCGGCAACCTCTTGCGTGGCGTCGGACGCGTCGCCGTGGCGGCTTCCGATTCGCGCTTGCCGCGTCGCCAGGTCCGCAACCAGGAACAGGCCGCTCAGAGGCACGTTGCACTCCCGGGCCAGCGCCGCGAATGCGTCGCGTTCGTAATCGCGGGCGAATACGCCGTCGACGATCGCGGAATGGCCTTGGGCGAGCACGCGCCGGGCGTGTCGGGCCAACGTCTCGTAAACGCGCGCTGCGAGCTCTGGCGTGTATGCGGATGACGGCAGCCGGTCAGTATTCCTGACTCCGAACATCTGCTTGCGAACAACGTCGCTGCGCAGCACGACAGCCCCCGGGAGCGGCGCCACCGCCGGCGCGAGCGTTCGGGCCAAAACCGTCTTTCCGGTACCCGACAGTCCACCGACCGCGACCAGGCGGGGAGCGGGAGGATGGATCAGCGCCCGGGCGAGGTCGAAATAACGGCGGGCTTCGTCAAGAATGCCGGGATCGCTGGAATGCGGCGGCTTCAGCCGTGCCAGTGCCACCTGGGCGCGGATCGCCGCGCGAATGGACATGAACAGCGGCAGGGCGCCGAGCGCGTCGAGGTTTTCGGGCGGTGTTGCAGCGAGATATTGGTTCAGGACGATGTTGGCCGCCAATGGTTGGTCGTAGCGCAACAGGTCCATCAGCGTGAATGCGAGATCGTAGAGCACGTCGACAGTTGCCATCTGTGCGTCGAACTCGATGGCGTCGAACAGGACGGGCTGCTGGTCAATCAGCACGATGTTCGCAAGATGCAGGTCGCCATGGCAGCGGCGCACGTAGCCCAGATGTCCGCGCTCTTCAAGCGAGGGGCGGGCGCGCAAAAATGCCTCGTGAGACGCCTTTCCGAGCTGCTCGATCTCCCCAACCTTAAAATGGTTGCCCGTCCGCAGGCCGTTGCTGTTTCCATCGATCAGGCCGGGGATGGAGGAAACCCATGTCTCGCCGTCCGCGCGTATCGCGGCGGCATGCGAAGCCACGATCGCGTCAGCGGCGGCCGAAACGAGGTCCGCGTCCAGCGAGCCAGCCTTGGCCAGATGATCCAGCGTCCGGCTTTCGTCGAAGCGGGACATGTCGACCGCATACTCGATTGGCCGGCCACGGCCGTCGACCCTTATCGATCCGTCCGGCTCTTCGGTGATCGCCACGACGCGATGATAGATCTGCGGCGCCAGCGGTCGGTTGATCCTGATCTCCTCCTCGCAGGCTGCCTTGCGTTTCTCGAGGGTCGTATAGTCGAGGAACGGAAACCGGACTGCCCGCTTGATCTTCAGCGCGCGCGTCCCGTCGAGGATGACCGAAGCGGCGTGAGTATCGATCCGTGTCACGCCGGGATGGTTGGCGGGGCTGGTGAGCGCCGCAAAGATCCGTTCCTGAGTCGCAAAATCGTCTGTCATCTCAACTGGCATAGGCGGATGCGCCGGCAAACGGTCGGGCAGCAAGCCAGGCTAACCCTTAGAGCAGGATCGCGGCCAGTCCTTGACTTCCATCAACGCCCGTCGTCGGCTGCCCGAACGGAGCTCCCCAAGGCTTGATGAGGATCAAGCCTTCCGACGAAAGCCGGTCTATTCTGGTCGGCAAGGAGAAACCCGATGCCCATCAAGGACGTCTTTTTGCCGCTTGTCGGCCAGCCGCGCGGGCCGGCGCTTGCCGCGATCGAGAAATGCGTGGCTGTCGCTGCCGACCTCGGCGCCAGGATCACCGCGCTTGCGCTTGAGGGAGATGTTTTCGTGCGGCCGAAGGTGGTGCTCCCCGACGATCCGGATGTCGCCGACGCAAAATGGGCGCTTCGGGCAGGCGACATGCAGCAGGTTCTGAATGCGTTCACCGCTGCGGCGTCCCGCGCCAACATTCGCGCCCAAAGCCGCGTGGTCAAGGTGCCGGCGGACCAGATCGCGTCGGTCCTGGCAGAACATGCGCGTTTCAGCGATCTCACGCTGGTCCCTGTGAAGCCGCACGACAGTCGAACGGAGCACGTCATCGAGACGTTGCTGTTCGAATCCGGGYGGCCGCTGCTGCTCTGCCCGGAACAGCTTGTGGACGAGCTGCGACCGGAATTCGAGAACGTCATGATCGCCTGGGATCACTCCGGGCGTGCGGCGCGGGCGGTCGGCGACGCGCTGCCGCTCCTTCAGGCGGCCGCCTCGGTCCGCGTGGTGACCGTGGCCGACGACGTGACCGACGCGATGGTGCAATCGGGAACTGCTCTGGTCGACCATCTGAGGGAACACGGTGTCCACGCCTCGTTCGAAACGACGAAGGGCAGCGGCAGCTCGATCGGCAAGGTGCTCGGAAGCTGGGCGAATTCCCATGCCATCGATGCGATCGTGATGGGAGCCTATCATCATTCACGTCTGAACGAGATCGTTTGGGGCGGTGTGACAAAGACCGTCATTGGCCAGCCACCGTGCTGGGTTATGATCTCGCACTAGGCTTGCTGCCAGCTTTCCGGCCTGACCTCCAACCATCGGAACCGTCCACCGACCGGGCGCATTTGCTTTCATGTCGACCTATCGTTTGAAGAATCTGCTGTCGCCGCGTTCTGTCGCGCTCGTCGGGGCGAGCGCCCGTCAGGTCTCTGTGGGGCGCGCCGTTCTGGAGAACATTCTCAAGGGCGAATTCAAGGGACAGTTTGGTCTGGTGAACCCGCGCCATGCGGAGATCGGCGGGGTCGCTGCGGTCGGCAGCCTGGAGAGGCTGAAATTCGTGCCCGAGCTCGTGGTCATCACCGCACCGGCGCGGGAGGTTCCAGGCATCATCGACCAAGCCGGGCGGCTCGGCTCGGTGGGCGCGCTGATCGTCTCGGCCGGACTCGGTCATGGACCTGGCTCTCTGCACGACGCCGCAATCGCTGCGGCCCGCAAATACGGCATGCGGCTGATTGGGCCGAACTGCCTCGGCATCATGATGCCCGGCGTGAGCCTCAATGCCAGTTTTGCCGCGCACATGCCCGGAGCGGGAAATCTGGCGCTGATTTCGCAATCGGGCGCGATCGCCGCCGGTATGGTGGATTGGGCCGCGCAGAGCGGCGTCGGTTTTTCCGGCATCGTCTCGATCGGCGATCAGATCGACGTCGATATTGCCGATCTGCTCGACTATTTCGCGATGGATCACAAGACCCGGGCGATCCTGCTCTATATCGAGGCGATCAAGGACGCGCGGAAGTTCATGTCGGCGGCGCGGGCCGCGGCGCGCGTGAAGCCTGTCGTCGTGGTGAAGTCCGGCCGCATGGCGCAGGGTGCGAAGGCTGCCGCCACCCATACGGGCGCGCTTGCCGGTGCCGACGCCGTCTATGACGCTGGGTTCCGCCGCGCGGGCGTCCTGCGGGTCTCCGATCTGCGCGAGCTGTTCGACTGCGCCGAGACGCTCGGCCGGGTCGAATCGCCGACGGGAAAGCGCCTCGCCATCCTGACCAATGGCGGTGGTATCGGCGTCCTCGCCGTCGATCGATTGGTCGAGCTTGGCGGAATTCCGGCGTCCATCTCGGCGGACCTCCGCAAGAAGCTCGATGATGTGCTGCCGCCGACCTGGTCCGGCGGAAATCCCGTCGACATCGTCGGCGATGCCGATGCGTCGCGCTATGCGGCGGCGCTGGAGGCGCTGCTTGCCGACCCCGACAATGACGCGGTTCTGGTCCTCAATGTGCAAACCGCGATCGCCTCCGCTGCCGACATCGCAACGACGGTGACCGAACGCGTGAGCAAGTATCGCGAGCAGCACCGCCGATGGGCAAAGCCCGTGCTTGCGGCCTGGGTCGGGGCCGATCAGAAGATCATTGAAATGTTCTCCGGCGCGGGCATCCCGAACTACCCGACCGAAGACGATGCAGTCCGCGGTTTCATGCACCTGGTCCGCCACCGCGAAGTCGTGGAGGAGCTGAGCCAGGTTCCTCCGGCGATGCCCGATACGTTCGTGCCTGACGCCCAGGCCGCGAGGCAGATTGTTGCGAGTGCGATCGCCGACGGCCGCAAATGGCTCGAGCCCGTCGAGATCAAGCGCCTGCTCGAAGCCTACGACATCGCGATGGTGCCGACCTATGCAGCGGCCGATGCCGAGCAGGCGGTGACCTATGCGAACGAAATGTTCGCGCAAGGTGCCACGGTCGTGCTGAAGATCATGTCGCGCGACATCGTCCACAAGTCCGATGTCGGCGGTGTCGTTCTCAACCTGACCACGCCGGCCACCGTGCGCGCCGCCGCATCCGACATCCTGGCACGGGCGAGGAAGCTGCGTCCGGAGGCCCGCATCGGCGGCGTCATCGTGCAGGCCATGGTCGTCAAGGCGAAGGCGCGTGAATTGATTCTGGGTCTCGCCGATGATCCGACCTTCGGCACCGTCGTCGTGTTCGGCCGGGGCGGGACGGCGGTGGAAATCATCAACGACAAGGCGTTGGCGCTGCCGCCGCTCGACCTGCAACTGGCCCGTGACCTGATCGAGCGCACGCGCGTCTCGCGGCTGCTGCGTGCCTATCGAGACGTGCCCGCGGTCAAGCAGGACGCCGTCGCCATGGTGCTGGTCAAGCTCGCTCAGATGGCGGCCGACATCCCCGAGATCCGGGAGTTCGACATCAACCCGCTGCTGGCGGATGAGACCGGCGTGACGGCAGTCGATGCGCGCGTCGTGGTGGGGCCGCCGCAGCGGAAATTCGCCGGCTCCGGTCCCGCCAATTTTGCCGTCCGCGCCTATCCGTCGCAGTGGGAGCGCCACCTCGAGATCAAGGATGGCTGGGGCATTTTCGTGCGGCCTCTGCGCCCGGAGGACGAGCCGACCATCCACGAATTCCTGCGTCACGTGACGCCGCACGACCTCCGCCTGCGCTTTTTTGCGCCGATGAAGGAGTTCACCCATGAGTTCATCGCGCGCCTGACCCAGCTCGACTATGCCCGCGCGATGGCCTTCATCGCGTTTGATGAGGCCACCAACGAGATGGTTGGCGTGGTCCGGCTCCATTCGGACTCGATCTACGAGACCGCCGAATACGCGATCCTGCTGCGGTCGGACCTCAAGGGCAGGGGGCTCGGCTGGGCCCTGATGCAGCTGATCATCGACTATGCGAAGTCGGAGGGGTTGAAGACCATCTCGGGTGATGTGCTCAAGGAGAACGTCACGATGCTCGAGATGTGCCGCCAGCTCGGATTCGAGGTGAAGCCGGATCCGACCGAGCCCGACATATGTGACGTCAGGCTGAAGCTCTGAACGCCTTGATTATGAATTTGCTTCGCCCGGCGTTGCCGCGGCAGGCGCCTTGGCGGTCGTCCGCAAACTCCTGACTATGATCGCGATCAACGGCACCAGCACCGGCACGATTGTGCTGAGCGGATGGTGGACTGCGCCGCTCACCTGGGCCTGAAGCGTTCGGGCCTCCAGTTGAATCGCTTCGACGGAAGACGCGTGAATTTCATTCGCAAGTTCGATATCGCGGCCCGAGGGGGCACGCCCCGCGATGACGAAGAGAATCCCCGCGATGGCGAAATTGACGGCGCCGAGGATGCCCGCCGCGGCAATCGCACTCCAGATTTGCACCAGCGCGAAATACGCCGACAGCTCCAGCATCAGGAGTCCGAATGCGGCGATCAGCGCCGCGAAGGCACGCAGGCCGAGCCCGATCAGCAGATGGCGCAGTCTGATGTCGGCGATGAGCCTGTCCGTACGCCACAGCACGCGCAGGTGTTTGACGACATTTTCGGTATTCACCTAGTGCCTCCTCAGCATGAAGCCGACGACCACGCCGAGCGCGAAGGCGGACGCGAGCGAGGCGACCGGGCGCTCCGTGACGAGACCATGAAGCCGTTCCTGCTCCTCGCTGACGGTCTCGCCGAGTTCGGCGAGCGCGGCCTTGATCTGATCGGCGAGGGCCTCGGCGCGGTCCTTTGATCCGTCGAGCATCTCCTCGCCGGCCGTGCTCAGCAGGCGTGTGACGTCGACCTTCAACGTCCGCAGTTCTTCACTCATCCTGTCGCTGTCGAACATGGATTTGATCGCTCCATTGAATGGAGCGAACCTAAGGTCCGCCGGCGCGACCGCGCTTGATTTGCGTCAAGGGGCGGGCGTGGTCCCGGTCTTGAGACAGGTCAAGCCCGCCGCCACATGCTGGCCTAGAACTGGCGGCTGAATGGGGACCAATTGTCCCGGTGAGGTGGAACGTGAATTCGGAACCTCTGCTGCTGGCGACGCCGTCCGGCGATGCGCTCGAACTGCGTCCCCAGGGGCCGTGGATCGCAGCCAATGTGTCGGCGCTCGAAGCGCTGTCCCGGTCGGTCGGGACGGATGTGGATCGATCCAGAGCCGTGAGACTGGATATGTCGGGCGTCAGCGCGCTCGACACGCTCGGCGCCTGGATCCTGGAGAAACTGTCGCGCAAGGCTGCGTCATCCGGCAGGCCGGCCGAGATCGTCGGCATGGCCGATCATTTCAGTGGCCTGATGGACGAGGTGCGTCAGGTCAACCGCCACACGCCGCCGCCTGCAGCCGCGCCGAACCTGGTTCTCCTCAGGCTGAACGATCTCGGCAAGGCGACGATCGATGCTAGGGAAGACATCACGATCTTTCTTCAAATGATCGGCGCATTGTTCATGGCCGTGATCGGCGTCGTGCGCCGGCCACGCTCGCTGCGACTGACATCGCTGGTCTATCAGCTCTACCGGATCGGGTGGCAGGCGATTCCCATCGTCGTTCTGATCACCTTCCTGATCGGTGCCATCATCGCCCAGCAGGGCTTCTTCCATTTCCGCAGGTTCGGCGCGGAATCCTACACTGTCGACATGGTCGGCATCCTCGTGCTGCGCGAGCTTGGCGTGCTGATCGTCGCCATCATGGTGGCCGGCCGTTCGGGAAGTGCCTACACCGCCGAGCTCGGCTCGATGAAGATGCGCGAGGAAATCGACGCGCTCTCCACCATGGGGCTCGATCCAGTCCACGTTCTGATTTTGCCGCGCGTTGCGGCCCTGGTCATTGCGCTGCCGATCCTCGCCTTCATCGGATCGGTTGCCGCGCTCTACGGCGGCGGGCTGGTTGCGCAATTCTATGGCGACATGGGGCCGGCGATCTACATCGCGCGGCTGCAAGAGGCCATCTCCGTCGCCCATTTCGAGGTGGGCATCCTGAAGGCGCCGTTCATGGCGCTGGTGATCGGGATCGTCGCCTGTAGCGAAGGACTGCGCGTGAAGGGCAGTGCCGAGTCGCTCGGCAGGCAGACGACGACGTCGGTGGTGAAGTCGATCTTTCTCGTGATCGTGCTCGACGGCCTGTTCGCGATCTTCTTTGCCTCGATCGGAATGTGACGATGCCCGAATTGCAGCAGGAGTTCGCGATCCGCGTCCGCGACCTCGTGGTCGGCTTCGGCCGTCAGACCGTGCTCGACCACCTGTCGCTTGACGTCCGCCGGGGTGAAATCCTCGGGCTGGTGGGAGCGTCCGGCGGCGGCAAGTCGGTGCTGATGCGCACCATCATCGGCCTCATCCCGCGCCGAAGCGGGGCCATCGAGGTCATGGGGCAGTCTATCGGCGGCCATACGCAAGGTGCGGCCACGACATGGGGCATCCTGTTCCAGCAGGGCGCGCTGTTCTCCTCGCTGACGGTGCGGCAGAACGTTCAGTTTCCGCTGCGCGAAAATCTCGTGCTGTCGCAGGAGCTGATGGACGAGATCGCGATCGCCAAGCTCGAGATGGTCGGGCTACGAGCGCTGGACGGCGACAAATATCCGGCGGAACTGTCCGGCGGCATGACCAAGCGCGTGGCGCTGGCGCGCGCGCTCGCGCTCGATCCCCCGATCCTGTTCCTGGACGAACCGACCTCCGGCCTCGATCCGATCGCCGCCGGCGATTTCGACGCGCTGATCGGGACGCTTCAGAAGACCCTGGGCCTGACCGTGTTCATGGTCACCCATGACCTCGCGAGCCTTACCACGGTCTGCGATCGCGTCGCCGCGCTCGCCGACGGCAAGATCGTGGCGATCGGCCCGATGCGCGACCTGCTGCAATCCGAGCATCCCTGGGTGCGCGCCTATTTCCACGGCAAGCGCTCGCAGATGCTGCAACCCCAGATGAGATGAGACATGGAAACCCGCGCTCCCTACGTGCTGATCGGCGCCTTTGTGCTGGCCGCGATCCTTGCGGTGTTCGGCTTCGTCTATTGGCTGAACAACACCGGCGGCATCGGGCCGCGCACGAACTACCACGTGCAATTCCAGGGACCGGTGCCGGGGCTTCTGGTCGGCGCCGGGGTGCTGTTCAACGGCATCCGCGTGGGTGAAGTCACCCAACTCGGGCTCGCGCCGGACAATCCGCGCTTCGTCAATGCGACGATCTCGGTTGCTACAGCGACGCCGGTGCGCGCCGACACCAGGGTCGGTCTCGATTTCCAGGGGCTGACCGGCGTGCCGGTGGTGACGCTGGAGGGCGGCATGATCGTGGTCAAATCGGGCGAACCCTTGACCTTGATCGCCGAGGCCGGCGCAGGCCAGAGCATGACGCAGGCGGCGCGCGATGCGCTGCGGCGGGTTGATTCCGTGCTGGAGGACAATTCCGGCCCGCTGAAGGATACCATCGCCAACTTCAAGACGTTCTCCGATGGTCTTGCGCGCAACACCGGCAAGCTCGACGGCATCTTGGCGGGCCTCGAGAAGATGACCGGCGGCGGCGCGCCCGCGCAGAAGATCACCTACGACCTGCGCACGCCGCAGAATCTCGGGCCGGCCGGCAAGACGCTGTCCGCGTCGCTGGTCATTCCCGAGCCGACAGCGGTCGCGATGCTCCAGACCCAGCGCATGCTGTTCTCGCCCAGCGGGGACAATCCGGGCTTTGCGGACTTCCTCTGGGCCGACAGC
>NZ_JBFULT010000025.1:0-29961 GCF_054049755.1 Bradyrhizobium sp. P5_C11_2 | reverse complement strand
GCGTCAGCGAGAAGAACTCGCCGGTGCCGCCGGAGGCGAACAGAACAGCGACGTCATAGCCGCACAGCCAGTCCATGTTGGCGCGGTAGGTCGCCTCGTCGAACGAGTAATCCGCCTTGAACGGCGTGACGGGGAAGGACAGGAGGCCCGATCCGATCTTCTGGGCCATTTCCTGCGGGGTCATCTTGCTCATGGGCGCTGCTCCCTTCTCTAGTGTTGTCGCGGACGCAACTGAAGCCGCACGTCCATGCGCCGTTGTTTAGGAGACCGTTCGATGCGCGTCCAAGCCAAAGCCTATATCGACCGATGCGGATTCAGCATCAATCTTCCACCATCTCGGCCGAGGACAATTCGCTCGCGATCTTCACCAGGGCGGAGAGCAGCGGATTCTCGTCGTCGCGGCGCCAGACCATGAACAGCTCGACTGGAACGCGGCTGCGCAGCTTCAGCGGCCGCAGGCGGACGTCGGCGATCTTCAGGCTCGCCGCCGCCGCCGGCACGATGGCGAGGCCGAGGCCGGCGCGGACCATGGCGAGGATCGAGTGGATCTGGCTCAGGTGCTGGACGTAGCGCGGCAGCACGTCGGCGCGGGTGAACAGCGCCACCAGCAGGTCGTGAAAATAGCGGCTCTCATAGGGCGAATACATCACGAAGGGCTGGTCGTCGAAATCCTTGATGGTGACGCTCTCGGCGCTCGCCAGCGGATGCTTCTTGGGGATCGCGGCCAGCAGGGGCTCGGCGACGACGCGGCGGCTGGCCACTTCGGGGCGCGCGATCGGCGGCCGCAACAGCCCGGCGTCGATCTGGCCGGAGCTGAGCGCCTCGAACTGATCGCCGGACACCATCTCCTTCAGCGAGAAATCGACTTCGGGCAGCTTGGCGCGGCAGGCGGCGACGAGTTCCGGGAGGAAGCCGTAGGCGGCAGCCGCCGTGAAGCCGATCTTCAGCGAGCCGGTCTTGCCGAGCGCGATGCGGCGGGCGACCTGCGAGGCGCTTTCGGCGAGCTTCAGGATGCGCCGCGCCTCCGGCAGGAAGCTGCGCCCGGCCGGGGTCAGCCGGACCGAGCGGCTGGTGCGCTCGAGCAGCGGCGCGTCGATGATGTGCTCGAGCACCTGGATCTGCCGCGACAGCGGCGGCTGGGTCATGTTCAGCCGCGCGGCGGCGCGGCCGAAATGCAGTTCTTCGGCCACCGTGACGAAACAGCGGAGCTGGTTGAGGTCGAACATCGATACATGCCTTAGATGAATAAGGCGTTTCCCCGGCACTTCTAGCATCGATCATCCCCGAAACAAAGACGGCGGCTGTGGGAGCCGCCGTAAGTTGCCTGGTCCGCTCCGATGATCTCGGAGCGCTCAGGAGGAACGTTTGAGCACCACCCGCTCGATCTTGCCCACGACCACGAGATAGGCGAACGCGGCGACCAGCGCGTTGGCGCCGACGAACAGCAGTGCGCCGTTGAACGAGCCGGTCGCAGCCAGGATGTAGCCGATCACGATCGGGGTGGTGATCGAGGAGAGGTTGCCGAAGGTGTTGAACAGGCCGCCGGAGACGCCGCCGGCTTCCTTCGGCGAGGTGTCGGAGACGACCGCCCAGCCGAGCGCGCCGATGCCCTTGCCGAAGAAGGCGAGCGCCATGAAGCCGACCACCAGCGCCTGGCCGTCGACATAATTGCAGGCGATGATCGACATCGACAGCAGCATGCCGCCGACGATCGGAATCTTGCGCGCCATGGTCAGCGAGCCGGTCTTGCGCAGGATCGCGTCCGAGATGATGCCGCCGAGCACGCCGCCGATGAAGCCGCACAGCGCCGGCAGCGTCGCGACGAAGCCGGCTTGCAGGATCGACAGCCCGCGCTCCTTGACGAGGTAGACCGGGAACCAGGTCAGGAAGAAATAGGTCAGCGTGTTGATGCAGTACTGGCCGAGATAGACGCCGAGCATCATGCGGTTGGAGAGGAGCTGGCGGATGTGGTCCCAGCCGGAGCCGGAGTCCGGCGCGCGCTCGTGCCTCACGTCGTCTTTGGGCGCGTCGAGGTCGACCAGCGCGCCGCCCTCCTTGATRTAATCGAACTCGGCTTCGTTGATGCCGGGATGCTCCTTCGGGCCGTAGATGGTCTTGATCCAGACCAGGCCCATGATCACGCCGAGCGCACCCATCACGAAGAAGACGTAGCGCCAGCCGTAGTCGTGCGCGATCCAGCCCATCAGCGGCGCGAAGATCACGGTCGCGAAATACTGCCCGGAATTGAAGAAGGCCGACGCGGTGCCGCGCTCGTTGCCGGGAAACCAGGCCGCGACGATGCGGGCGTTGGCGGGGAAGGAGGGCGCTTCCGCGATGCCGACCAGGAAACGCAGGCCGAACAGCACGATGATGGCGGTGCCGGCGCTGAAGAAGCCGACCCAGCCCTGCATCATCGTGAACAGCGACCAGACGATGATGCTGAAGGCATAGACGAGGCGCGAGCCGTAGCGGTCGAGCAGCCAGCCACCCGGCACCTGCGCGATCACATAGGACCAGCCGAAGGCCGAGAAGATGTAGCCCATGGCGACGGGATCGAGATGGAGCTCCTTGGAGAGCGCGGGGCCGGCGATCGAGAGCGTGGCGCGGTCGGCATAGTTGACGGTCGTGACCAGGAACAACATGGTCACGATGAACAGCCTGACGCGAGACCTCCTCACGTCCGCTGCGGACACAACTGCGCTCATCATGCGCCTCCTTGCAATTTGAAACGTTTCCTCAACACGACTCCTAGAGGCGCGCGCGGCAAAGTGTCCAAGTTGAAGGGAGTATCGATCGATACCGTTTTTGGATCGATGGAACGGCAGGCGGCGGGAACGGTGCGTGGTGATGGCGAACGCGCGCGCCACGCACTCAATCGTCGTCCTGGCGAAAGCCAGGACCCATTACCCCAGGAGGAAGTTGTGGCGCGCGCTGGCAATGATCAATCTTCGCCAAATTGCGCTCGGTGGTAATGGGTCCTGGCTTTCGCCAGGACGACGCGTGGAAAGAGACAGCGTCGGCTACTGCCGCGCGCTCGGCAGCAGCTGCGGCAGCAATCCCCGCGTCACCGGCGGCGGCACGGCGTCCAGCCCGAGCACGGCGCTGGCGGCCGGCAGCGTGGCGTCGGCCATCGCGGCGTGGCCTTCGGCGCTTGGATGCACGGCGCCGCCATAGACGGCGGAGAGCACGCCCCAGGTCGCATCGTGGATGTCGGTCGGCTGGCTCGCGGCCGGCAAGCCTTGCGGATAGGTCATCGCAGCAAAATAGCTGTCATTGGCGTCGCGGATCCAGCGCGCACGCGGCAGATAGGCGCGGTACTCCGAGGCGCCGCGGCCGCACAGCATCGGCTGGCTGGCCGCGCTGACAATGTCCGGATTGAAGCTCTGGCCGTTCTCGGCGAAGCAGGTGCGGTCGAATTCGGGATCGTTGCCGGCATGGGCGCAGAAGCCGTGATCGGCGAACGCCGCCTGGTGCGAGTCCACGAACGTCATGCGATCGGCTTCGGGATCGCGGCACAGCGCGCCGCGCGTGCAGGTGGCGAGGCCCTTCAGCTGCGGCAGGAATTCGGTGTCGACGAAGGTCGAGACGCGAGCGAGACGCTGCGGATCGGCGTTGAAGGACGGATGGATGTCGAACCCGGCGCGGCCGCCGCGGCAGGGCACGCCGCCATCGGCGAGCGCCGGATTGGCATAGGAGACGTAGACGACGTGCGAGAGGTCGCCGCCGACGAGCGGCTTCAGCGCCTCGCGCAGCTTGACGAAGTTCTGCGGCAGCTCGCGCGCCAGCGCATCGCGGGATTCGTCGACGCTCGCCATCACGCCGGAGCGGCGGAACAGCGCGCGCTCGGTCGCGGTGTCGACGATGACGTCGGCGACGAGACCGGAGAAGTAGACATCATTGGCACCGACCGAGAGCAGCACGAGGTCGAGCGTGCGGTCCGGCTGGCGCTTTTTGGCGGCGGCGAGCGCTTCGCGCAGCTCGGCGACCTGCGCGCTCACGCTGGTCTGGCAGGTGCCGTTCTTGCCGGGCAGGCACTCGCGGGCGCGCTGCGAGCCGAGCAGCCCGTCGCCGATGCTGGCGCCGGTGCAGGCGAGCGGCAGAAAGGTCACCGCGATGTGGGTGTAGCGCACGGCGAGCGCGAGCGCGGTGCGGGTCTGGTAGCTGTAGAGCGAGCGGTGGCAGGACGAGTTGAGCCAGAGCGCGCCGTAGCGCTGCCAGTTGGCGAGCGTATCGGGCGCCTCGCAGGCGCGCCCGCCCTTGTAGCCGGCGCGGCTCGGCCGGTAGTACTGCGCGCCGGCGGTGCCGAGATAGGAGCGGAAGCAGAAGCCTTCGTCGGACAAGGCCAGCGGCCGGTCCGGATTGCCTTCGCCCGAGGCGATGCTGTCGCCCAGGCCGGCGATGAAGACGTCGCGGACCTGGATCTCGGTCTGGATACGCTGGGTCGGATCGGAGCCGGAGGAGACGTCGACGGTTGCGACCGTCTGCTTGCCGTAGCGGACGCGCAGATTGATCGGCTCTGCGCAGTCGAAGGTCGAGGTCTGCGGCCCGTCGCCGTCATCGAACGACCAGGCACAGGTGGCTCCGACCGGCACCGCGCCGGCCAGGCGCACGGTGACGGGGTGGTCGGCCGGGGTGATGTAGTTTTCCTTCACGTTGTCGCGATTGCAGGGCTGATTGAGCCGGCCCTGGAGGTCGATGCAGAGCCGGTTGACCATGTTGCGGGCCCAGCCGCGGCCTTCGCTCTGGATCTCCAGCGACTGCTCGGCGGCGAGGATGCTGCGGTTGCGCGCGTTCTCGACATGAAGCAGGAAGTCGCGATCCTCGCGGAACAGCCGGAAACGGTTGCGCACCTCCCAGCTGATCTGCATGGCGCCCGCGTCCTGTGCGGCCGCGCGCTCGAGCGGCAAGGCGGTGAGCAGCCCGGCAAGCAGCAGGACGCCAGCGAGAAAAGGACGAAGGGATACAGGGATCATGGCCCGCGTCTTCAACGGCAAAGTTGAGGCGGAAATAAGAGAGCAACTGTTCCCCCGCCTGCACCCTTTGTCTGACGGTTTTGCAGGCCGCCGTCCAGCGGCCTGGGGCTTGCTGATCCTACCGTTTGCTGGCCTGCCGCAGCGACCGTTCGCGCTCCATCGCTGCCACCTGCTTGGGCAGGTTGGTCTGCGCGCAGGCCTCGGCCAGCCGCCGGCGCTCCTGCCAGGGCTCCACGACGTTCATCCAGAGCTCGCGCGCGCCCATGATGGAGATGGCGAGACCGAACGGGATCACGAAATAGAGGATGCGGAAGACCAACAGGGTCGCCAGCAACTGCTCGCGGCCGAATTCGGGCAGCGCCACCAGCATGGCGGCATCGAACACGCCGATCGAGCCGGGGGCATGGCTGGCAAAGCCGAGCAGCGTCGCCAGGATGAACACCACGGCGAGCGACAGGAAATCGATCGGCGGGCTGGCCGGCACCAAGAGGTACATCGCCAGCGCGCAGAAGCCGAGATCGACCACGCCGATCAGGATCTGCACCAGCGTCAGCGGCGCCGACGGCAGCACCACCTTCCAGCCCTTCTGGCCGAGCTCCCGGCGCTTCTCGCCCATGCAGAGCCAGACCAGATAGGCGCAGATCGAGGCGAGACCGCCGAGCGCGATCAGCCGGTTGATCGACGACGGCAGCTGATCCATGTAGGAGGCGGCGTCCGGATGGATGGCCATGCCGATCGAGAGCACGAAGATGTTACCGAGCCAGAAGGTCAGGCCGGAGAGGAAGCAGATTTTCGCGACGTCGATCGCGTTCAGCCCGTAGTCCGAATAGATCCGGAAGCGGATCGCACCGCCGGTGAACACGGTTGCACCGATATTGTGGCCGATCGAATAGGACGTGAAGCTGGAGAGCGCTGCGATGCGGTAGGGCACGTGCTTCTTGCCGATCGTTCGCAGTGCAAAAAAATCGTAGAAGGTCAGCGTACAGAACGCGAAGCACACGCAGATCGCCGCCAGCCCGATATTGCCGCGGGGAATCTCGGTTAACGCCGTCAGGATGACGCCGGTATCGATGCCCTTGAGGGTGCGCACAAGCGTCGTGATCGCGAAGGCGATGATGACGACGCTCGCGGCGATTCCAAGCCGTCGCCAGCCGATCCATCTCTTGAAGCCGCGTTTCAGCGCGGGCAGCAGTCCGTGCATTCATCCTCCCGGCGGGGGGCAAGACCGACCCGCCCAGACATTGGCGGCTCGGGTGCGATCGCTGCCACGGTGGGCGTCGATCGCTAGATATGTTCTAGCTCATTTAAGGCAAAAAGGTCGGCTTGTGCAGCCCTTGACAAGGATAGGTTCTGCGCTGGACCGGCCGCTCTGTCATACGTGGTTCACATGGCAGGCGCGTTAAGCATATGAGTCGTGACACCAGGCTCGGGTCGCGCTCCGCATGTTGACATGATTTCACCTTACTGGCGCCGCTCGCATTGTTCCCGCGCAAACGATCCGGGCTTTTTAGGAACGTCGCCGTCGCGCGCCGGTTAGCGACCCATCAGCAATCGAACATGGCGGAATTTTGCGGCTTTTCGTGCAGGCCGATGCCGCCGTGTTCCCGAAACCCGAGAGGATCGGATCGATGGGACTGTTCACAAAAGACATTAAGACGATGAACGACCTGTTCGTGCATCAGCTGCAGGACATCTATTACGCCGAGCAGCAGCTCACCAAGGCGCTGCCGAAAATGGCGGATAAGGCGACCGATCCGCAGCTGAAGCAGGGCTTTTTGACGCACCTGGAAGAAACCAGGCAGCACGTCAAGCGTCTCGAGGAGGTGTTCAAGATGCACGGTGCGCAAGTGAAGGCGGTGGATTGCCCGGCGATCGACGGCATCATCGAGGAAGCCGAGGAGACCGCCGGCGAAGTCGCCGACAAGGCGGTGCTCGATGCAGCCTTGATCAACGCGGCGCAGGCCGCCGAGCATTACGAGATCGCGCGCTATGGCAGCCTGATCGCCTGGGCCAAGCAACTCGGCCGCACCGACTGCGCAGCCGTGCTCACCAAGACGCTGGAGGAGGAGAAGGCGACCGACAGGAAGCTGACGACGCTCGCCGAGAGCAAGGTGAACCTGCGCGCCGCGAGCTAGGGAGTGTAGCCAGGAAGACGCCCTGCGGCCCACGCGCGGCGTCTTGCTGCTCAGATGTATAATCGGCCCGTGCCCGACCATCGTCGTCGGCGCCTGCATCTCGGCGTTCGGCTGCCTCAGCCTGCTCTGGATCGGCGCCGTGATCGGCTTCGGCGCGCAGGCGCGAGGATGAACAATGTGAGCAAACGCACACATCGTCTGTTCACCATCCCCGGAACCGGCTCGTAGCCGGTTACCGACTATCCACCTCTGCCGGTTTCTAGTGCAGGTCCCATAGAGGCCGGCAATGTATCAAGTTCTTTACTGTCTGACGGACCAGCATGACTGGAGCCTGGTCGCGCTTGGCGGCGCGGTGTGCCTGCTTGCCAGCGCCGCGGCGATCAGCCTGTTTCACCGGGCGCGCGCGACGCGGGGGTCGGGGCGTCTGGCCTGGATCACGCTGGACGCCGCCGTCAGCGGATGCGGCATCTGGGCGACGCATTTCATCGCGATGCTGGCCTACGGGCCGGGGGCCGACGGTGCCTACAACATTCCGGTGACGGTCCTGTCGCTGATCTTCGCGATCTCCGTGACCTTCATCGGATTGAGCATCGCGGTATCGTCGGCGCGGACGCCGTGGATCGTTCTCGGCGGTGCCATCGTCGGCGCCGGCGTCGCGACGATGCATTACACCGGCATGGCGGCGCTGGAAGTTCCCGCGCGCATTGCCTGGGTCGAAGGCACGGTTGTGGCCTCGGTCCTGTTCGGCATCGTGTTTGCGGCGCTGGCGCTGTTCGTCGCCGCGCGTCGCGACGACCTTTCCCATGCGCTGAGCGCGACCGCCCTGCTGACGCTCGCCATCGTCGCGCATCATTTCACCGCGATGGGCGCGGTGGTGCTGACGCCGGACCCGACGCTCGCGATCAGCGGGCTGTCGATCGCGCCGGGCTCGCTGTCCTTCCTGACCGCCAGCGCCGCGGTTGCGATCATCGCGATTGCGCTCGCTGCTGCGCTGCTCGACCGCCGTGCCAAGGGTGCATTGGGACGCCAGCAGTTCGTGCTGGACACGGCGCTCGAGAACATGTCGCAGGGGCTGTGCATGTTCGATGCCGACGGCAAGATCCAGCTCTTCAACGAGCGCTACGCTGCGTTGCTCGGCCGCACCGGCATTCCGCTCACCGGCCGCCTGCTCGTCGAGGTGTTGCGGGAGGAGCAGGCCAAGGGCCAGTGGCAGGGCGATGCGGACGAATTCTTCGCGCGCCTCGTCGTCGACGCACGCGAGGGCCGCACGACCAGCCAGGTCGTGAACAGGCTCGGCCGCTCCATCCGCGTCGTCAACCAGCCGATGCAGGGCGGCGGCTGGGTCGCGACCTTCGAGGACATCACCGATTGGCTGGAGGCGCAGGCGAAGATCACGCACATGGCGCGCCATGACGCGCTGACCAATCTGCCGAACCGCGTGCTGTTCCACGAGCAGCTCGAGCAGGGTCTGCGCCGCGCGAGATCGAACGACCAGCTCGCGGTGCTCTGCCTCGATCTCGATCACTTCAAGGACATCAACGATTCCCTCGGCCATCCCATCGGTGATGCGCTGCTCAAGGAGGTCGGCCGCAGGCTCGCGGCCGCGGTYGGCGAGAACGACACCGTGGCGCGGCTCGGCGGCGACGAGTTCGCCGTGGTCCAGCTCGGCCGGTCCGAGGAGGCCGCTGCGGCGCTGCTTGCCGGCCGTCTCGTCGAAGTGATCTCCGCGCCTTACGAGATCAACGACCATCAGATCGTCATCGGCGTGTCGATCGGCATCTCGCTGTCGCCGCAGGACGGCAGCGATCCGGACGAATTGTTGAAAAATGCCGACCTGGCGCTGTATCGCGCCAAGGCCGACGGTCGCGGCACCTATCGCTTCTTCGAGACCGGCATGGATGCGCGCGCGCAGGCGCGGCGCCTGCTGGAGATGGATCTGCGCGCGGCGGTACAGCGCGACGAGTTCCAGGCGTACTACCAGCCGATCCGTGACGTCGCCAGCGGCCGCGTCGTCGCCTTCGAGGCGCTGCTGCGCTGGAACCACCCGCAGCGCGGTCTGATCGCACCCGTCAGCTTCATTCCGCTGGCCGAGGAGACCGGACTGATCGTCCAGCTCGGCGAGTTCGTGCTGCGCTCTGCCTGCACCGACGCGGCGACCTGGCCGGACGATGTCGACGTCGCCGTCAACCTGTCGCCGGTGCAGTTCAAGAACCCGAATCTGATCGCATCCGTGACCGAGGCGCTGGCAGCCTCGGGGCTCGCGGCACGCCGCCTCGAGCTCGAGATCACCGAATCCGTGCTGCTCCAGAACAGCGAGGCGACGCTGACCACGTTGCATGAGCTCCGCGCCATGGGCGTGCGGATCTCGCTCGACGATTTCGGCACCGGTTATTCGTCGCTGAGCTATCTGCGCAGCTTCCCCTTCGACAAGATCAAGATCGACCGCTCCTTCGTGTCGGAGCTCGCGACGCGCGAGGATTCCATGGCGATCATCCGCGCCGTGACCGGGTTGGGGCGCAGCCTCGGCATCGTCACCACGGCGGAGGGGGTCGAGAACGACGCGCAGCTCGAACTGCTCCGGCGCGAAGGCTGCACCCAGGCGCAGGGCTATTTGTTCAGCAAGCCGCGTCCTGCGTCCGACGTGATGATCATGCTGAACCGGCCGCGGCTGCGCGCCTTGGCGTAAGATCTAGCTGCGGCGCAGCGCGAAATGCGCGCCGCAGAACGCCATCACGGCGCCGAGACAGAGCGCGGCAAGGCCCGCCAGCACGCCGGAGATGGTCGGGATCGGGCTCGGCGCCGAGGCCRCYTGSCCYGCTCCSGCMAGCAGCAGCACRCCGACCGCGATCAGGAAYTGCCGCATYCKCTGCGGGATCTGKCCGGAGACGGCGCTCTGCATCAAKGTCGCSGTGAAATAGCCSCCGGAGAARCCSACSGTSGCRATCAGCCACCAGGCGATCGCYGCGCCCGCSGGYATGAAYTCGTGCGTRTCGGARYGCCAGAGSCCGCCGAGGTCGAGCCCGTAGCGTGCGCCGAGCATGTGCACTGCGAGCGCGAGCAGCACGCCGGCGATCACGGCGGCGCCGAGAATCAGCCGGCGCGGGAAAAAGGTCGTCTCAGCCATGGCTCGCTTGTAGGATGGGCGAGGGCGGTCGCGCAAGCGGATCGCAGACGGGATCGAGTGTGAAGATGCAGCTTTCCGAGGCCCCGGCCGCTTCAGCCACGAGCTACGCCTACAAGGCGTCGCTGATCGGCTCGGCGCATCGCTTCGAGCTCACCGACGCCGGCCTGTCCTGGCGCATCGGCGGCCGTTCGGGCGTCTGGCGCTACGATGAGATCAGCGCGATCCGGCTGTCGTTCCGGCCGGTGTCGATGCAGCAGCACCGCTTTCGCGCCGACGTCAGCCATGCCGACGGCGGTCGTATCGCGATCCTGTCGACCAGCTGGCAGACCGCGGCGCTGATGGCGCCGCAGAACAACGGCTTTCGCGATTTCATGATCGAGCTGCATGCGCGGATGGCGAAGGCCGGCAGTCGCGCCGCGTTGACGGCGGGCCTCGGCCGCAAGACCTATGCGGCGGTGCTGGCGTTCCTGGCGGTGCTGGCGGTGGCGATGACGGGGCTGTTCATTCGCGCGCTGATCATCGGCGAATTCGCGGGCGTGCTGTTCATCATCGGCTTTGCCGCGCTGTTCGTCTGGCAGGTCGGCGGCTTCGTGCGGCGCAATCAGCCGCAGAGCTACAGCTTCGATCGCGTGCCTCGGTCCTTGCTGCCGTAGGACTTGCAACCGGCCGCAATCAAATGTGACTTCGCCGCCCGGCACCCATATCGCAGGGTGCGGCCATGTCAGCCATGGACCGCAGCCGCCGCCTGCCGACGGCGGATGAGATCGAAGCGATCAACCCGAGACATCTGATTGAAACGCCGCTGTCGCCGGCCGACCTGTTGTTTCTGTTCGGGACCCGTGAGGACGTTGCGCTGCGCGTCGCGACCGCCGCGCGGCTATGGCGCGAGGGCTATTTCCGCTGGTCGATCGTCAGCGGCGGCGTGACGCCGGGCTCGGAGCAATCCGAGTGCACCGTCATCAAGGCGGCGATGATTGCCGCAGGCATTCCGGCGGACCGCATCCTCGAGGAACATCGCGCGATGAACACCGGCGAGAACGTGATCCTGTCATTGCCGATCATCGATGTCGCGCTGGGGCTGCAGAACGTCCGCAGCGTGATCTGCCTCGGCAACACCTGGACCGCGCGGCGCTACCCGATGACGCTGCACCGGCACTGGCCGGGGGTGACAAAGATGCTGCTCACCGTCGACAGCTTCGCGACGCCGCGCGCGCTTTGGCATACGGACGCCGAATTTCGTCGCCGGATCCTGCACGAATGGGACAAGATCGAGCCGTACAAGGCGAGGGGCTTTATCGCGGACTGGCCGGAGAGCTGACGGGCGGGGGGTATGGATTCTTGTTTTGACGCGTTTTCTTGACGCGAACCGGTATCCACTTCGCTCGAAAACGCTCTAGCTACTCCGTCGAGTCAAAATCCTCTTCCTTGGTGCCGAGCAGCGAGACGATCGTGCGCAGGCCGGAATCGAGCTGCTCGAGCGAGGGCGGGGCGAGCGCGAGCCGCACCGCGTTCGGCGCATGGCCATGCGCGATTGCAAACGTCGAGGACGGCGTCAGCGCGATGCCGCGCCGCGCGGCTGCGGCAACGAAGGTCTGCGAGCGCCAATGCGGCGGCAGCGTCAGCCAGAGATGATAGGAGCGGGGGTCCGCGGCGAACTGGTAGCCGGCCAGCAGTCTTGCCGCAGTCTGCTGGCGGCGTGCGGCGTCGATCCGCTTCAGCCGCGTCAGCTCGGCGACGGTGCCGTCGGCCATCAGCCGCTGCCCGGCCGCGAGCGCATGGCCGGAGGCGATCCAGCCGCCGGTGCGGACCGCGCTCATCACGCTCTCGCGCAGATGCGGCGGCGCGACCAGGATGCCGMGCGCGAGGCCCGGCGCGACCTTCTTGGACAGGCTGTCGACCACGATGCAGCGGTTCGGTCCGAGCACCGCCAGCGGTGTGTCGTCGGCGAGGAAGCCGTAGACGGCGTCCTCGATGATGGTGAGGTCGAGCTTTTCGGCGACGCGCATGATGTCGGCCCGCCGTGTCGCGTTCATGGTGACGCCGAGCGGATTCTGGATGATGGGCTGGAGATACAGCGCCGACAGGTGCGCCTCGCGATGCGCTTTCTGGATCGCGTCGGGACGGGCGCCATACTCGTCCATCGGAATCGGGACCAGCGTCACGCCGAGCCGCGCGGCGATGCTCTTGACGTAGGGGTAGGTCAGCGCCTCGACGCCGCAGCGGCCGCCGGTGGGAACGAGCGCCGCGAGTGCGGCCGCCACCGATTGCTTGCCGTTGGCGGTGAAGACGATCTGCTCGGCCTGCGGCGTGTAATCCTTGCGTGCCAGATAGGCGGCGGCGGCATTGCGCGCGCTCTTGGTGCCGGTGCTGGTCGAGACGCGCAGCGCAGCTTCGAGTGCATCGACGCGCTCCAGCCCCGCGAGACTCTTGGCGATCATCGCCCATTGCTGCGGCAGCAGCGCGTAATTGACCTCGAAGTCGATGCGCGCGTCGCGCGGCTCGCTCATCGTCTCGACTTCGCGCCTGATGTCGCCGGAGATGAAGGTGCCGCGGCCGACCTCGCCGACCACGAGGCCGCGGCGGAGCAATTCCGTATAAACCCGGCTCGCGGTCGAGACCGCAATGCCGCGATCATAGGCAAAATTGCGCTGCGGCGGCAGCCGGTCGCCGGGCCTTAACGTGCCGTTAGAGATATCGAGGGCAATGGCATCGGCAAGCTTCACGTACTCGAACTTGGACATTATTGCACCGAGAGCAATGTTTTCCTTGTACCGAGGATTGTACTGGAGCATTTAAGTTCCATCAAGGCCCGCGATTGAGCCGAGGAAAGCGAGAGCAATCCGAAGGCAAATCAGGAGCAGACGCTTCCAGCGTCTGCGCCAACGGCATCTCTTTCGCCGTGCGGGACGACAGGCCGGAGAAGGAAAATGACCACGATCTCGCAGACTGCCGGGCGGAATTTACGCCCATCCTCATCGAGCGGATTTTTCCGCGCGCTCGCCAATGGCGCCTATGCGCTGTTCGAGCGCCTGGAGCGCCGCTCCGCCGTCAAGACGCTGAACGAACTCGACGACCGCGCCTTGCGCGACATCGGGATCACGCGCAGCCAGATCGAGGACGCCGTCTACGGGCAGGTCAAAGCCGAGCTGACGCGGTATCTGTGACGCTTGGCCGATCGTCATGCCCGACAAGTCCCGGGCATGACGGCCTCGCGAGAGGTGTACAATACCTCAACACCGTCATTGCGAACGCAGCGAAGCACCAGAGTCTTTCCGCGGCGACAGTGTCCATTCCTCGAAGGATGTCGGCCGAGATGCAGCCGGGCCGTCGCCCTTCGAGGCTCGCCACGCGGCGCGTTGCGTCGCATGGTTGGCAGCTCAGGGTGACCGCGGCACCACCGGCATTCTGGGTGTTTTGCCCGACAGGTAGCGCGATATCTTGTAGCCCGGATGGAGYGGAGCGTAATCCGGGAATCCATCCAGGCGAAAAAAGCGGCCCCGGATTGCGCTGCGCTCCATCCGGGCCACGAGGGTGTCGATGGATCAGGCGAAGGCGGCTTGGTCCCACGCTCCGCCAAGAGCTCGATCGCCTTCAGAGAGGTCGGACTTGCGGCGAGGCCTTGTCGCCGAACCCGCGTCACGCCGGTGCCTGGCATCGATCCGTCCCACGCTGATGCGAAGGCGCGCAACCAGCGCCGCAGCGCGCGCAGCCGCCCGCCTCACGAGGAACGCAATCGTCGCGGCCCGGCTCAGAATGCTGAGCATCAACACCACCGAGAAGATGTCGATATAGGCGACGAGATCCCCGACCAGCATCAGCGCGGGAGGCAGGGGTACGTTGTGATAATAGGCTAGCAGCAGGATGCCCAGGGGGATGAGGGCCGCCACCTTTCGCCATGTCAGCCGCTCCAGCAGCGCGGCGAATTGCACCACCAGCGCCTCCCACAGCGCGTCGCCGATCGCGAGCGGGATCTCATGGCTCCACTTGCGCCACCAGTTCTTCACGACATTGCTCCGAGGTCAGTGCCTGACCACCAGCACCGAGCACTTCGCATAACGCACCACATGCCCGGCGTTGGAGCCGAGGAAATAGGTGCGCATCGCCGGCCGGTGCGAGGTCATCACGATCAAATCGGCCTTCACGTGCACGGCCTCCTCCAGGATCTCGTGATAGATGCCGCCCTGGCGCACCACGCTGGAGATGCGCGCGGCGTCGATGCCGGATTCGCGTGCGACGATGGCGAGCGCCTCTTCCGAGGTCTGGYGCTGCTGCTCGTCGAAATCGGCCGGGACGTATTCCGCCAGCATCACCGGCGTCATCGGCAGCACGTTGAGCAGGCGCACCGCGCCGCTCCAGGTCTGCGACAGCGTTGCCGCGGTGGCGATCGCCGGCTTTGCCAGATCCGTGTCGGCGAGGTCGATGGGCACGAGGATGGACTTGAACATCTGCGCCTCCCTCTCAATTCAAACTGGCTCAACCGGTCGAGACGGCGCCCGCGCGTCTCATCCCAGTCGAAGCAGCTTGGGGCTGACGAACAGCACCAGTTTGCCGCGGCGGTAGGCCACGTCTCCCCAATCCTTGACGTCAAAGTCGAAGATCGCAAGCCCCGCGGTGGGCAGGTTGTGGGCGAGCGCCTTGGCGCCGGCCGGATCGCCGCCGCCCGTCAGCATCAGCGCGGCCTCGTGCATGCCCGGATTGTGCCCGACCAGCAGCAAGTGCCGGGGATTGGCCGGGATGGTTGCAGTGCGAATGGATTCGAGAATTTGCGCAGGGTCGGCGCCATAGAGCTCCGGCAGGATCTCGACCTGCGGCGCCGGGACACGCTTCTTCATCGCCTCCCAGGCGACGTCCCAGGTCTGCCGGGCCCGGACGGCGTGCGACACCAGAACGGCATCGGGGAAGGGCGGATGGGCGGCGATCCAGTCGCCGATCTCGGCGGCATCGGTGTGGCCGCGGTCATCCAGCCGGCGATCCTGGTCACGGCCGCTCGGCGCGTCAGTCTCGGTCTTGGCGTGACGCAGCAGCATCAAACGGCGCATGGCATTCTCGAATCGTTATGTGTCCGGGATAATCTACCGGCGCCGGCTGAGGACAGGGTGACAAGCGCCGGCACAGTCCTCTAAGAAAACGACATGAGCGAGACTTTCACAAGCGTGTCCCAGGAAGAAGCCGGCTTTCGCGAGCGCGCACGGCTGTCGTTCGACCTCGATGCCGACATCTGCGTCATCGGGGCAGGGTTGGCCGGGCTCTCCATCGCGCTGGAAGCGGCCCGGCTCGGGGCCAGCGTCGCGGTGCTCGAGGGCCGCCATATCGGCTGGAACGCCTCCGGCAACCAGCTCGGCACGGTGATGCCGGGCTTTGCGCTGCCGCTCACCGAGCTGATCGAGCGCATCGGCTTCGAAGATGCGCGCGAATTGTGGACGCTGTCGAAGGAGGGGGCCGAGTTCGTCCGCGCCAACGCCACGGAAGAGAACATGCCGGGCATCGGCTTGAGCGACGGTGTGCTGGAGGTCTCCAACGTCGATGCCGGCGACCGGCTGATCAGCCGGTTGCAGATGCTGACCGAGGATTTCGACACCGATGTCGAGGGCTGGCAGGTCGATCGCGTCCGCCAGGTGCTCAAGACCGATCACTACTTCCACGGCGTCTATTATCCGAGGGCATTCCAGGTCGACGGCCGCAAATATGTGCATGGCCTCGCGGCGCTGGCGCGGCGGGCTGGCGCCCGCATCTTCGAGGATACGCCGGTCGTCAGCATCGATCATTCCGGCATCCGCAAGCGCATCGTCACGCCCTCGGCGCGGCTGCGCGCGACCCACATCGTGCTCGCCGGCAACATCCATCTCGGCGCGCCGCTGAAGCGGTTGTCCGAGACGCTGCTGCCGGTCTGGCGCTACGCCGGCATCACCGCGCCGCTCGGCGAGCGCGTGCACGACCTCGTCGGCTTCAAGGGATCGGTGATGGATTCCGACGGCGTCGACCATTTCCGCATTGTCGACGGCGATCGCCTGATGTGGGAAAGCCCCGAGACCACATGGGCCGCGCGCCCGCAGCGCTTTGCCGGCGCCGTCAGCCGCAGGATCCGCACCATCTTCCCCGGTCTCGGCAATGTCGAGATCACCGATACGTTCGGCGGCGCCACCGGCCAGACCGTGCACGGCATGCCGCAGATCGGCCAGCTGCGCAAAGGCCTGTGGGTGGCGAGCGGGTTCGGGCGCCAGGGCATGAACACCTCGGCCATGGCCGGACAGCTGATCGCACGCAGCATCCTGTGGGGCGACGAGCGCTGGCGGCTGTTCTCGCCGTTCGAGCTGGTCTGGGCGGGGGGCGCGACCGGGCGGGTCGCAGGCCAGTTGGTCGGGGTCTGGGGCAGGGCGAGTTCCGCCGCCGCGGGGTCGCTCGCCCGCTACCGCGAGCGGGCGCGGGTCAAGGACCGGGAACGTGAGGCGCGGCTCGCCGAAGCCAACCGGGCCGCCGGCACCGGTCCACGCCGTCCGCCAGCCGGTGTCCGGCCGCGGCCGGCCCCGCCGCCGGAACCTGCGGCCCAAGACGCAATTCGGGTCCCGGAACCGGCCGCGCAGGACGGCAGCATCTCGCAATAAGTTGAGAGAAATTCCGCCCGGAAGTGTAACGTCGGCCGTTAGAGCCCGTATCTCAGGGCGTGGGACTCCCCGCTCACGGAGAATGAGATGTTTGACCGCCGCATCCTGCTAACGACTGTCGCCGGCCTGTTCGGCCTTTCGGCCTTCCGCTGGCTGAGAGGAACACCCGCCGAGGCTGGCGAGAAGGCCGCGCAGAAATTCGAGATCGAGAAGACGGACGCCGAGTGGCGCGCCCAGCTGACACCGCAGCAATATGAAATTCTGCGTAAGGAGGGCACCGAGCGGCCCGGCTCCAGCCCGCTGTTGAAGGAGCACCGCAAGGGCATCTTTGCCTGCGCCGGCTGCGACCTGCCGCTGTTTGCGTCCGACACCAAGTTCGAGAGCGGCACGGGTTGGCCGAGCTTCTACCAGCCGATCGAGGGCAATGTCGGCAAGACCGAGGACCGCACCTTCGGCATGCTCCGCACCGAGGTGCATTGCCGGCGCTGCGGCGGCCATCTCGGCCACGTCTTCGACGACGGTCCGAAGCCGACCGGACTGCGCTACTGCATCGACGGGTTCGGGCTGGTTTTCCACCCGGCGGCAGCGTCGGCGACTTGAGGTTTGGTACCGGCAATTGTTGCCGGCCCGGCAATTGTGCCCCGGTCATCGGACCGGGGCTTGTCTATTTAAGTCATTGATTTCCTGAGAATACCCGCATTGGCATAGGCCTTGCGACTGTCTCTCCCGACTGCGGCCCTGGTCGACCGGCCGCCGAGATCGGATTTGGAGACAAAGTTATGGGTATCTTCGATGCAATGAACACCTCGGTGGGTGGCCTGCAGGCGCAGTCCTACGCGCTGCAGAACATTTCCGGCAACATCGCGAACTCATCCACCACCGGTTACAAGGGCATCGGCACCAGCTTCGTCGATCTCATTCCCGACGCCTCGGTCCCGAGCAAGCAGGTCGCGGGCGGCGTGACGGCCAACGCCAAGGCGACGATCACGACGCAGGGCACAATCTCCTCGTCCACCGTCGCCACCAACATGGCGATCACCGGCGACGGCTTCTTCTCGATCCAGAAGGCGACCGGGATCGTCGACAACGTCCCGGTGTTCAGCGGCGTCACCTATTACACCCGTCGCGGCGACTTCCAGCTCAATGCCAACGGCAATTTGGTCAACGGCGCCGGCTATTATCTGATGGGCACCACGGTCGACCCCAAGACCGGCAACCCGACCGGTAACGTCGCCACCGTCCTGAAATTCCAGAACAACTTCATCCCAGCACAGGCGACCACCTCGATCCAGTACGCCGCGAACCTGCCGTCGCAGCCGAACACGGCGGCGAGCTCGACCGCGGCGGCCAAGACGCTGCTGGCGGCCGGGGGCCTGAACCCGTCGGATTTCGCCGCCAACCCGCTGATCGTCGGCACGCCGCCGCCGCCTTATGTGAACGCGACGGTCTCCGGCGCCGCCGCTACCGGCAATCTGCGCTCGGCCTACACGTCGACGACGGTAACCGGCTCGGTGGCCCTGCTGAACAGCGCATCGGCCGCAGCGAGCAGCGGTACGTCCCTCGACCCGAACGCAAGCCCGCATCTCGGCGTCTCGTTGGCCGGCCAGACGTTGACCATCAACAACGGCAGCGGCCCCTATACGATCACCTTCGACAACACCGCGACGGGCATCACGACAACCGCCACCAGCACCGTGATCGGCGTGAAGGCCGGCGCCACGACGACGGTGAACGATATCCTCACTGCGATTCAAACGGCCGGTGGCGCCGGCAACGGCGTCACCGCCACGATCACCGGTACCGGCAACATCCAGATCGCAGGCGGCACCCTCGTCGATCTTGCGATCAGCGGTAGCGCGGCGACCACGCTCGGCCTCAGCAACGTGACGCGCGGCGGCAACGTGCTGTCCACGCCYCCGATCACCGGCAATACGCTGCTCAGTGGCGCTGCGACGGCTGGCAATTCGGAAGTTCTTTCATCGGGTTTCCAGGCAGGGTCGGCGGGTCCGCCCGTCGTTAATCCCGATACGATCACCGTGAACGGTCAGACGCTGACTTTCGTCTCCGCGGCCCCCCCCATTAACAACCCGAACCAGATCAGCGTCACTGACGACATCTCGACCTTGCTTCAGAAGATCGACTTTCTCGCCGGCACTTCAGGCTCGTCGATCAGCAACGGAGTGATCACGCTGAATACCGGCACCGCAAACCCCTCTTTGAACGTCTCCAGCAGCAACACCAATGCGTTCGCGGCGCTCGGCTTCACCGCAGCCGTTTCCAAGCCTCGCGGCGGCGGCGGGACGGCCGGCACGGGCACCGTGATCGGCAACGACGTCGCGACCTTCACCAAGGAAACGATCAGCGGTGGCGCGGTGACCGCCTACAATGCGGCCGGCACGCCGGTGAATCTGCAGCTCCGTTGGGCCAAGACCGACAGCGCCTCGCTGGGAACCGGTCATTCCGACACCTGGAATCTGTTCTATCAGACTGACCCGAACGCGACCGGCACGAACGTTGCGTGGATGAACACGGGACAGGCCTTCACCTTTGCCGCCGACGGCTCGCTGACCTCGCCGAGCAGCTCGGGCATTACCATCAACAATGTCACCGTCAGCGGCCAGTCGCTCGGCTCGGTCGCCTTCAACATCTCCCAGGGCGGTCTGACGCAATATGCCAGCACCAGCGGCGCGGTAACGATCAACACCATCACCCAGAACGGCTACGCCGCCGGTCAGCTCCGCTCCGTCGCCGTCAACAACAGCGGCCTCGTGGTCGGAACCTTCTCCAACGGCCAGAACCTCGACCTCGCCCAGGTGACGTTGTCGCACTTCAACGGCACCAACTACCTCAAGGCGCTCGACGGCGGCGCCTATGCAGCGACCGACCAGTCGGGCCCTGCGATCGACGGCGCTTCGGGCACCATCAGCGGCTCGTCGCTGGAAGGCTCCAACACCGACATCGCCGACGAGTTCACCAAGCTGATCGTGACCCAGCAGGCCTATTCGGCCAACACCAAGGTGATCACGACCGCGAATTCGATGGTGCAGGACCTCCTCAACGTGTTGCGCTGATCGGCGCGTGACGTAACCAAAGGCGGCCAGTGATATGGGTTTGAGTTCAGCCCTCGCCAGTGCGATGAGCGGTCTGCGTGCCAACCAGGCCGCGCTCTCGATCGTTTCCTCGAACGTCGCCAACTCGCAGACGCCGGGTTACGTCGTCCAGACGCCGAACCAGATCGAGGTCACCACCGGCGACTTCGGCTCGACCGCGATGACGACCGGCGTCAGCCGGGAGCTCGACACCTATGTGCTGAACCAGCTGCGCACCGAGACCGGCGGCAGCGGCTACGCCGACCAGATGGCCAACATCCTGAAGCAACTTCAGAATGTCTATGGCAATCCCGGCGGCAGCGGCACACTCGAAACCGCGCTGAACAACTTCACCACGGCGCTGCAGGCGCTGTCGACGAGCGCGGGATCGTCCTCGGCGCAGACCGTGGCCGTCGGCGCGGCGCAGGCGCTGGCGCAGCAGCTCAACGTCACCACCAAGGGCATTCAGTCGCTGCGCTCCAACGTCGAGCAGGATCTCGGCACCTCGGCGCAGCAGGCCAACGCGGCGATGCAGAAGGTCGCCGACATCAACACCAAGCTCCAGGGCCTATCGGCGAACGACCCGTCCGCCGCGACGCTGATGGATCAGCGCGACCAGGCCATCAACACGCTGTCGAAATATGTCGACGTCCGCGTCACCACCGACGGGTCGAACCAGGCCAATATCTACACCACGACAGGTATCCAGCTGGTCGGCGCAGGGCTCGCCTCGCAATTCACTTTTGCGTCCGCCGGCGCGCTGTCGGCGACTTCGCTCTACAACACGGATCCGGCCAAGTCCGGCGTCGGCGCGTTCAACATCAAGCTGCCGAACGGCTCGCAGCTCGACGTCGTCGCCAACAACGTGGTCTCGTCCGGCCAGATCGCGGCCGATCTCAAGCTGCGCGACCAGACGCTGGTGCAGGCGCAGACCCAGATCGACCAGCTTGCCGCCACGATGTCGAGTGCGCTGTCGGACAAGACCACGGCCGGCAGCGCGGTGTCCGGCCCGCCGGCCGGTTTCGACATCGACCTTGCCGGCGCGCAGCCGGGCAACACCGTCAACCTGACCTACACCGATACGGCGACCAACACGAAGCGCCAGATCACGCTGGTCAACGTGACCGATCCGGCGGCGCTGCCGCTCCCGAACGCCACCAATGCCAACCCGATTCAGATCGGCGTGAATTTCTCCGGCGGCATGGGCGCGATCGCGTCCGCACTCAACACCGCGCTTTCCGGCTCGCATTTGTCGTTCTCCGCCGCCCCGTCGCCGGCGACGGCCACCACGCTGCGGGTGACCGACGACAACACTGGCCTTGCCAAGGTCAATTCGTCCTCGATCACCAAGACGATCTCGTCGCTGACCTCGGGCAATCCGCAGCTGCCGCTGTTCACCGACGGCGGCCAGGCGCTCTATACCGGCGCGATCACCGCGTCGGGCTCGCAGATGACCGGCCTTGCCGGGCGCATCGCCGTCAACACGCAGCTGGTCAGCGATCCGACCAGGATGTCGGTCTACAACACCTCGCCGGTGACGCCCGCGGGCGACACTACGCGCTCGGACTATCTTTATTCGCAGCTCACCTCGGCGGTGTTCTCCTATTCGCCGCAGAGCGGTCTCGGCTCGGCGAGCCAGCCCTTCACCGGCAGCGTCTCGAACTATCTCCAGCAGTTCCTGAGCGTCCAGGGCAACGCCGCGACCCAGGCGACCCAGCTCCAGCAGGGCCAGAGCGTCGTGGTCTCCACGCTCCAGGCCAAGTTCAACTCGACCTCCAGCGTCAATTTGGACTCGGAGATGTCGAACCTGATCCAGCTCCAGAATGCCTATGCCGCCAACGCTCACGTGATGTCGGTGGTGCAGGGCATGATGAACACGTTGCTCCAGGCTCAAGTGTAACAAGTAACAGGGCTCTGAAACATGTCGATCAGCAGCATCAACTACTCCTCGTCGGTTCTCGGCTCGCAGATCCGCAACATCAATCAGCAGCTCACCGATCTGTCGACGCAGCTCTCGACCGGCAAGCTGTCGCAGAACTATTCCGGCATGGGCACCAACGAGGGCTTTGCGATCGCCTCGCGCGCGCAGCTCTCCAACATCGCGGCCTATACCGACACGATCACCAACGTCAACGTCAACATCAACCTTGCCAATACCGCGCTCCAGTCGCTGACGACGATCCGCAATACGGTGCAGACCGGCTCCGCGAATTCGGCGCAGGCCCTCAACGTCAACGGCCAGACGATCGCGCAGAACACCGCCGCCGCCCAGTTCGGCTCGATGGTCGGTGTTCTCAACACGCAGTCGGGCAACCGCTATCTGTTTTCCGGAACCGCCTTCAACACGCAGCCGGTTGCGGATGCCGGCGACATCATCAACGGCACCACGACCCAGGCCGGCTTCAAGACCGTCATGGCGGAGCGCCAGGCCGCCGACCTCGGTGCCAACGGCAAGGGGCGGCTGGTGCAATCGACGTTGCCGTCGGGCGCAATACAGGTGTCGGAGGATTCGGCGACGTCGCCGTTCGGGCTGAAGATCGCGGCGGTGTCCTCGACGCTGACGGGCGCGACGGTCACCGGGCCGAGCGGCTCACCGGTATCGTTCTCGGTCAATCTCAACGGCGTCAACCCGAACAACGGCGACAAGCTCAGTATCCAGTTCACGCTGCCGGACGGCTCGACCGAGCAGATCGACCTGACGGCGTCCAGCGCGACGCCGACGCCGGTCGGGAGCTTTGCGATCGATGCAAGCACCCCCGTCAACCCAGCCAACACCGCAACGAACCTCAACACCGCGCTGGACACCGCGATCACGAAGCTCGCCAACACCTCGCTGGTGGCGGCGTCCGCGATCGTCGCCGGCGACAATTTCTTCAACACCGCGAGCTCCGCGATCGGCGCGCCCGTCAACAACCAGGCGGCCACGCCAGCGCCAATCACCGGCGCGACGGCGCTGTCGGGCACGAGCCCCTCGGATTCGATTTCGCCGGGCTTCGTCGCCGGCGATACCCTCACCGTCAACGGCACCACGCTCACCTTCGTCAGCTCGGGCGCGACCGGCAACCAGCTCAATGTCGGCGACAGCATCCAGACCCTGCTCGGCAAGATCGACCAGATCACGGGGACCTCGAAGCCGTCGACGATCCATGGCGGTTCGATCACGATCAAGACCGACGATGCGGCGAGCCTGAGCATCTCGGGCTCGTCACCCGGCGCGACCGCCGCGCTCGGCGCACTCGGTTTCAGCGCGACGCCGGTGACAGCGACGCAGCCGCCGCTGCGCGTCGGTTCCTCGCCGGCGAGCTCGGCGACCACGCTGGTCAACGGCTCGGCGAACACCGTGAAATGGTACCAGGGCAATGACGGGCCGGGCTCGGCGCGCTCGACCGCGGTGGCGCGGGTCGACGATTCCGTGACGGTGCAGTATGGCGCGCAGGCGGACGAGGATGCGATCCGCCGGCAGCTGCAGGCGATCGCCGTGTTCGGGACGTTCTCGACCTCGCCGACCGGGCAGTATTCGGGCGGGCAGGTCGCCGCGCTCAGCCTGCGCACGACCCAGGCGCTGACGCAGCAGCCCGGCCAGCAGCGCATCGAGGACATCCAGACCGACATCGCGATGGCCCAGAACACGATGAAGGACGCGAGCACGCGCCAGACCCAGGCCAAGGCGCAACTCCAGAGCATCGTCGACCAGGCGGAATCGGCTTCGCCCGACCAGGTCGCGAGCGAGATCCTGGCGCTCCAGAACGCGCTTCAGGCGTCCTACCAGGTGACCTCGAATCTCGCGCAGCTCTCGCTCGTCAAGTTCCTGTAGGGATGCGTTAAGGCGTCGTTAACCATGCCTCTTTACCTTTTGGTGAGGATTGGAGCGGGGCGGAGCCGTCGATGTCGGACAAGATGCAACTGGTGGTGGCCACGCCGTGCTTCGGCGGGCAGGTTTCGAGCATCTATGCGAGCTCGATCTTCGCGCTCCAGCGCGCCGTGCACGGCATGTCCAATCTCGAGCTCAAGGTGCTGCTGCGCGACGGCGATGCCCTGATCACGCGGGCGCGGGCCAACCTGGTCGCGCTGTTCCTGGACGATCCCAAGGCGACGCATTTCCTGTTCATCGATGCCGACATCGGGTTCAAGCCGGAGCAGGTGTTTCGGCTGATCGAATGCGGAGCCGATGTCGTCGCCGGCTGCTATCCGATCAAGCGCGTCAACTGGGACAAGGCGAAGCGGGCGATCCAGGCCGGCCGGGCCGATGTGCCGGCGGCCTCGCTCGATTACGTGCTCGAGATCGAAGATCCCGACCGCATCGTGGTGGTCAACGGCTTTACCCGCGTGCGCTATGCCGGCACCGGCTTCCTGATGATCCGGCGCCACGCGCTGGAAGCGATGTGCCGCCATCCGAACCATGCAGGCCTGCAGTTCTTCCGCGAGCATTCCCACGATACGCTGGCCGCGAGCCAGAACCGGTTCGCGCTGTTCGAATGCATGATCGATCCGGCGACCGGCACCTACCTTTCCGAGGATTTCGCCTTCTGCAAGCGCTGGACCGATATCGGCGGCGAGATCTGGGCCGACATCCAGAGCTCGCTCGACCATGTCGGGCCGTCGGTGTTCCATGGCGACATCGCTTCGCAATTCGCGCCGGCGCCCGCGGCGGCGGCCGATGCGGCGTGAGCCTTCCGGGATGAGCATCGGCGCATCCCATCCGTCGGTCCTGGAGCGCGCGTCCGACGGCGGCTCGCGCTACCGCCTGCGCGATCTCTTCACGCCGCTGGACACGCTGCTCGTCTCTGGTGGAGACCCGCGGCTTTCGCTCGATCCGAAGCACCGCGTCAACGCCTATGGCTGCGCGCCGTCGCCGGAGCCCGAGATCTGGAATTTCGCCTCTTCGACCGCGTCCACGATCTCGCAGGCGGCCTACGACCGCGCTGCGCTGGCGCGCGAGGAGCTGATGCACAAGTGCCTGTTCGACGAGGTCGAGGTCGCCTTCGACGCGCGCTGCGAGGACATGCGCGACGAGCTGCGCGGCCACCTCCAGCTCTCGCCGCGCGTCGACATTGTGTTCTCGCCGTCCGGCACCGATTCCCAGCTTCACGCGCTGTTCCTGGCGCACACGGCGCTCGGCGCGCCGCCGGTGACGATCGTGGTCGGCGCCGACCAGACCGGAAGCGGCACGGCCTACACCGCGCGCGGTCGCCACTTCAGCTCGATGACGGCGAGCGGCCTTGCCGTGCGCAAGGACGGCGCGGTGGCGGGGCTTGCCGGCGACAGCGTCGCGCTGCCGCTGCTCGGTTCTGCGCCCGGCATCACGATGAGCACCGACGCCGATGCCGCCGTGCTGCGTGCAGTCGAAGCCACAATCGCGCAAGGCGCGCCCGTGCTGCTCCAGATCATGGATACGTCAAAGCTCGGCTGGCGCGCCCCGAGCCCGGCCTGTCTCGACGAGATCGCGCGGCGGTGGCCGCGCAAGGTCCAGGTCGTCGTCGATGCCTGCCAGGCGAGGCTCGGGCGCCGGCGGCTGCGTTCCTATCTCGACCGCGGCTACATGGTGCTGATCACCGGCTCGAAGTTCTTCGGCGGGCCCGCCTTCAGCGGCGCGCTGTTGGTGCCCAAAGGCATGTCGCGATCGCTCGACCGGGTTGGCGGGATCGCGCCGGGCTTCTTCGACTATGCCGGTCGCAGCGACTGGCCGAAGGCCTGGACTGCGTTGCGTTCGCGCTTCGAGCGCCGGCCGAATTTCGGTCAATGGCTGCGTTGGGAAGCGGCGCTCGCGGAGATCGGCAGCTACTATGCCGTGCCCGGGGCTTTCCGCGCCAGGGCGCTGGCCGAGCTTGCAGGCGGCATCGACAGCATGATCGCGCTGTCGCCGTCGCTTCAGGCCGTTCCAACCGCGGTCGAGAAGGCCGGCGCGGACGACGAGGAATTTGCCCAAGCCACGATCTTTCCGTTCACGCTGCTGCGCGACGGCAGACCGGTCTCGATCGCCGAGACCGGAGCTGTTCATCGCGCGCTGGCGGTCGACATGAACGACGAGATCAGCGGCAGCGCGGCGGACCGGCAGGTGGCCGCGCAGCGCTGCCTGATCGGTCAGCCGGTCCGGCTGGAGCGGCAGGACGACGCGCCGCGGGCCGTGCTGCGGCTCTGCGTCGGCGCGCGCCTCGTGACCGAGGCCTGGTCCGCGGACGAGGCGCAAGCGCGACGCAATCTTCAGCATGTACTCGACCGGGTCGCCCATGTCCTGGTGAAGATCGAGCTGCTGCTTGACCGTGCCGCGACCGCGCCGGGGATGTCTGTGCTTGAGGTGTAAGATGCTGCATCCTGTTTCCGCGCCGAACGGTGCGACCACGCCGAACTATTCCGACCGCATCGGCTTTGCGCAGTTGACGCGCCGGGCCTTCGAGGGCGGCGATCTGCATCCGTTGCGCGAGCATCTTCTGGCGCGGATCGCGGCGGGAACGGCGGAGGCGGGCGAAGGCCTGGATCTGTCGCTGATTGCCCAGCTTCTCGGCGAGAAGGAGGCCGGGCTCGTGATCCAGACCGAGGTGCTTTCCTTCCATCAATTGTTTCGTACGCCGTGCGCGGTTTCGAAACCCCGGTTGCGTGTGCTCGCGCTCGCGGCCGATATCGACATGGGCGGCAACACCCCGATCGAATTCCTGCTCGAAGACTCCGACATCGAGCTGCTGACGCTGTACGTGGTCAAGGGCGTCGGCCTGCCGGCGACATTGCCCGATCACGACGTCGCCATCGTCGTTGCCTCCGATTCCGAGGAATGCCGCGAGGCGCTCGCCGTCATCGAACAGGCTGCGCCACGCTGGCCGCGGCCGCTGCTCAATCGCCCCGAGCTGATCGGCAATCTCGATCGCGACAAGCTCTACCGGCTGCTGGCGGGCATCTCTGGTCTCGACATTCCCGCGACCGTCCACGCGATGCGCGCGCAATTGTCGAAGCTTTCGGAAGGCAAGATCGCCTGCGAGGACATCACGGGCGAACTGCGCTTTCCGATGATCGTGCGGCCGCGCGGTACGCATGCCGGCGTCGGGCTCGCGAAGATCGACGATGCAGCGGCGCTCGCTGCCTATCTCGCCGAGCGGCAGGAGCAGGATTTCTTCGTCGCGCGCTTCGTCGACTATTCGAGCGCCGATGGGCTCTACCGCAAATATCGTCTCGCCATGGTCGACGGCAAACCCTACGCCTGCCACATGGCGATCGCCGATCGCTGGGACATCTGGTACCTCAACGCCTATATGGCGTTCAGCGAAGAGAAGCGGGCTGAAGAAGCCGTCTTCATGCTCGGCTTCGACCACGCTTTCGCGGCGCGCCACAGAGCGGCGCTCGACGAGATGAGCAGGCGCGTCGGCCTCGATTATTTCATCGTCGATTGCGCCGAGAACCAGGACGGCGAGCTGCTGGTGTTCGAGGCCGACAACACCGCCGTCGTGCACAACATGGATCCCCCGGCGGTGTTTCCCTACAAGCCGCCGCAGATGCGCAAGATCTTCGCCGCGTTCACGGCGATGCTGTCGCAGCACGCAAAGGCTGGCGAGGAGAGTGCAGCATGAACGAGATCATCCGCAACACCCAGGCAGCCGGCGCTCACGGCTCGCTCGACCCGCAGGACTGGAGCGAGTTTCGCGCGCTCGCCCATCGCATGCTGGATGAGACGATCGACGGTATTGCCAACGTCCGTCAGCGTCCGGTCTGGCAACCGATCCCCGACGATGTTCGTGCGGCATTCAGGACCGACGTGCCGCGCGAGGCGAGCGATCTCGCCGACGTCTATCGCGAGTTTTCCGAGCGCGTCGCGCCTTACGCGACCGGCAACGTTCATCCCGGTTTCATGGGCTGGGTGCATGGCGGCGGCACTGCGGTCGGGATGCTCGCGGAGATGCTCGCGGCGGGCCTCAATGCCAATCTCGGCGGACGCGATCACATGCCGATCGAGGTCGAGCGCCAGATCGTCGACTGGATGCGCCGCCTGTTCGGTTTCCCCGAGAGCGCGAGCGGCATCTTCGTCACGGGCACGTCGATGGCCAATCTGATGGCGGTGCTGGTGGCGCGCACCAGCGCGCTCGGCTCGCTGGCGCGGCAGTACGGCATCGGCAATGACGGCGCGCTGCTCACCGCCTACACGTCGCGTGCCGCCCATGGCTGCGTCTCGCGGGCGATGGACATTGCCGGGCTCGGCACCGATGCGCTGCGCAAGATCGACGTCGATGCCGATCATCGCATCGACGTCGCCGCGCTGCGTGCGCAGATCGCGGTGGACCGCGAGGTCGGCTTCAAGCCGTTCCTCGTCGTCGCCTCGGCAGGCACGGTCGATATCGGCGCGATCGATGACCTCAAGGCGATTGCGGAGCTGTGCCGCGAGGAAGGAATCTGGTTTCACGTTGATGGTGCCTTCGGCGCGCTGGCGATACTCTCGCCCGAGCTTGCACCTTTGCTCGACGGTATCGAGCTTGCGGATTCGATCGCGCTCGATTTCCACAAATGGGGGCAGGTGCCTTACGACGCCGGCTTCCTGCTGGTGCGCGACGGCGAACGGCACCGGCAGGCCTTTGCGCAGCCGGCGGCCTATCTGCGGCGCGAGGCGAGGGGGCTTGCGGTGGGAGCGGTCTGGCCCTGCGATCTCGGGCCCGATCTGTCGCGCGGCTTCCGCGCGCTGAAGACCTGGTTCACGCTGAAGACGTTCGGCACCGACCGCCTGGGCGCGGTGATTGCGCGAAGCTGCGCGCTGGCAAAGTATCTGGAGACGCGCATCCTCGCCGAGCCGCGGCTGGAGTTGCTTGCTCCGGTCAATCTCAACATCGTCTGCTTCCGCTACCGCGGCGCCGACGATGAGATCAATCGCGAGATCGTCGCCGACATTCAGGAATCCGGCGTGGCGGCGCCGTCGAGCACGACCGTCGCAGGCCAATTGGCGATCCGCGCCGCGATCGTCAATCACCGCACCGACGAGACGGACATCGAGGCGCTTGTGGCTGCGGTGCTGGAGTTCGGCGGACGACGGAGCCGCGTCGGCCTGGTCGAGGTCGAGGCGCCGCCGCTCGCGGCGCAGTGACCACGAACGCGGCTGAGAACGACAACGGCCCCGGAGATGATCCGGGGCCGTTGTCGTTCGCGCGGGTGCGCGTCAATCCGAGATATGTGCTCAGGCGGCCGAGCTGACGTCGTTCTTGTCTGCTTCCACCTTGGGATGCGTGGCCTCGTACTGACCCCGAAGCTTCTCTTCATAGGCGATCAGCTTGCGGGCATCCTTGAGCGCCCGGTAGAGATCGCCGCTCATGATGTTGTTGTTGATGGCCTCGATGATCGGCCAGGAGCTCGGCACGGCGGTGACGATATCGCGCACCAGGTTGAAATAGGTGCCGTGCTGGGTCTGCGGATCCGGCGAGATGTACATCAGCTGCACCGCCAGATAGACGAGCTTGGCCGGCGTGTCGGCGGTCTCCGGCGTGAGGATGTCGCRCTCGCGCAGGATCGGCACGTTCTCGCCGTCGATCAGAAGGCGGGCGCGCTGGTCGGTGTTGGTGATCACGCAGTTACCGACAATGATGCGTTCGTGCGGTCTGAGCTCGACCTTGAGGGCCATGCCTGTTCTCCATCAACGCTTTCGTAACCGAGCGTGTGTTGCGGCGGATCAAGGCGCAATACTCCATCAAGATTAGTTAACGACTTATGAATCTCGGCGATTGCCGCCAAAAAAATCAATCATATCAACGTTGAAATCACCTGGCGAAGCCGCATCGCCGGCGTGCGGATCGACCGAATCGCGCGCCGACTCAACGAAAGCGCCGATTTCATTTCATGTTTCGTTAGAGGTCTCGGCGCCACGGTCCGCCGGTCGCTGGGTCAATCTCGATCCAAGCAGACGCGTAACAGTAGCGTCGTTTACCAGAAAGGTAACAGAGTCATGTCCGGTATCGTTCTCTCCTCCTCGGTTCGTCAGAACCTGCTCTCCCTCCAGTCCACCGCTGACCTCCTCGCCACCACGCAGAACCGTCTGTCGACCGGCAAGAGCGTCAACTCGGCCCTGGACAATCC
>NZ_JBFULT010000024.1:0-30010 GCF_054049755.1 Bradyrhizobium sp. P5_C11_2 | reverse complement strand
ATCCAGCGCATGTGGTCGCTCGACATCCGCGCGATCGGATTCACGAAATGCTTCTTGATGTCCAGACTCTCGTTCTCCTCCTTGTCGAAGGAGAGATGCGCAAAAGTAAAATGCGCGGTGTCGATCGAGCCTTCCAGCGCCTGCACCCAGTTGCAGTCCTGCCATTTCTTGCTGACGTAACGATGCGAGGCCGGCAGCAGCGCCATTTCGAGATCGGGCAACTCAGGCATGGCATCAAGCGGGCCCATATAGGCCCAGATCATCTCGCCCCATTCGCGCACCGGATAGGACTTGATGCGGATCAGGTCCTTGGCGTTGATATCCGGATAGGAGGTCGGCATGTCGACGCAACGGCCGTCGGTGTCGAACTTCCAGCCGTGATAGACGCAGCGGATGCCGCATTCCTCGTTCCGTCCGAGCCAGAGATTGGCGCCGCGATGCGGGCAGTATTGATCGATGATTCCGACCACGCCGCGGGAGTCGCGGAAGGCGAGCAGCTCTTCGCCGAGCACGGTGATCTTTTTGGGCTCGCTGTCGGGCTCGGGCAGTTCTTCGGACAGAAGGACGGGAATCCAGAAGCGGCGCAACAGCTCGCCCATGCCCGTTCCCGGGCCGGCCTCGGTCAGGAATTTGTTGTCCTCGGCGCGGAGCATCGCGGATCCTCCCTATTTGTTTTTTTGGGAAGATTGGCGCGGGAGCGGGAGGACGTCAACGCAAGAAGCGGCGCCTACACGGGCCGCTCGCCCTTCACCGTCACGCGCGTGCCCGACCGGGTGTGCGGCCAGTAGTCCCACATCGCGCGGTGCTGGGTGCAGCGGTTGTCCCAGAACGCGATGGCGTTCTCGGTCCAGCGGAAGCGGCACTGGAACAGCGGGTTTTCGGCGTGCTGGTAGAGATAGGCGAGCATCGCATCGCTCTCGTCGCGCGGGATGCCGTTGATGTGGCGGGTGAAGCCGCGGTTGACGTAGAGCGMCTTCTTGCCCGTGACCGGGTGCGTGCGCAGCACCGGATGCTCGGCGTTCGGATAGGACGGACGGTCGGCGACGCCGTAATTGGCATAGAGCCCGCGATAGATCGGCTCGCCGTCATGCAGCGCGGTGAGGCCATCGAGATAGGCCTTCATGCGGTCCGACAGCGCCTCATAGGCGGCGTACATGTTGGCGAACAGCGTGTCGCCGCCGCGCGGCGGGCATTGCTTGATGTAGAGGATCGAGCCCATCGGCGGCTCGAGGTCGCAGGACACGTCGGAATGCCAGCCCTCGCCGTTGGCGCGCGGCGAATTCTTGTCCGCATAGATCTTCATCAGCGCCGGGTCTTCGTCCTCGTGGGGCGCGGCCGGATGAAAATGCAGCTCGCCGAACTTGCGGCCGAAGGCAAGGTGCTGCTGTGGCGTGATCTCTTGGTCGCGGAAGAAGATCACGAGGTTTTCGGCGAGCGCGCGATGGACCTCGTCCATCTGCCGGTTGGAGCGCGCATCGTCCGAGACGAGCTTGCCGATGTCGACGCCGGATATCTCCGCGCCGATGATGGGCGTGAGCTTTTCGACCGCGATGGTCTCGTAGGGCGCGCCGTCATCGGCGGTGTGGCGGTAGCGCGGACCCTGCTTGCCGGCGAGTGAGCTCATGGGTGTTGTCTCCCGATCGTTCTTGATTGGAGACATCGTAGCGCGCGGTGAGGGATGTGCAATCTGCACCGCAAACACAGTGTCGTCCCGGCGAAGGCAGGGACCCATAACCACAGGATCGCGTTTGACGAAGACTCGCAACCACCATCTCGCACCATAACCCCTGCCTGGGGTTATGGGTCCCGGCCTTCGCCGGGACGACAGCGGAGTGTGGGGCGCTAGCGGAGTAAAAAAACTACTCCGCCGCGGTCACCGGCACCTTGGCGCCCTGGCCGTAGCGCTGGTCGATGTAGTCGATCACCAGCGCCTTGAAGTCGGCGGAGATGGTCGGGCCACGCAGCGTGCGGAACTTCTTGCCGTCGACGAAGACTGGCGCGGCCGGGGCTTCGCCGGTGCCGGGCAAGGAGATGCCGATATTGGCATGCTTGGATTCGCCGGGGCCGTTGACGATGCAGCCCATCACCGCGACGTTGAGCTCTTCCACGCCCGGATATTTCGTCTTCCAGGCCGGCATCTCGTCGCGGATGAAATCCTGGATCGAGCGGGCCAGCTCCTGGAACGTGGTCGAGGTGGTGCGGCCGCAGCCGGGGCAGGCCGCGACCAGCGGCACGAAGGTGCGGAAGCCCATGGTCTGCAAGAGTTCCTGGCCGACCTGCACCTCGCGGGTGCGGTCGCCGCCGGGCTCCGGCGTCAGCGAGATGCGGATGGTGTCGCCGATGCCCTGCTGCAGCAGAATGCCGAGCGCGGCCGAGGAGGCGACGATGCCCTTGGTGCCCATGCCGGCCTCGGTGAGGCCGAGATGGATGGCGTAATCGGAACGTGACGCAAGATCCTGGTAGACCGCGATCAGATCCTGCACGGCCGAGACCTTGGCCGAGAGGATGATGCGGTCCTTCGGCATGCCGAGCTCTTCGGCGCGCGCGGCCGAGAGCAGCGCCGACTGCACCATCGCCTCGCGCGTCACCGCACGCACGTCGCGCGGATTGGCCGAGGCGGCGTTCTCGTCCATCAGCTTGGTCAGCAGCTCCTGGTCGAGCGAACCCCAATTGGCGCCAATGCGCACCGGCTTGTTGTTCTTGTTCGCGATCTCGATGATGTCGGCGAACTGGGTATCGCGCTTGTCCTTGAAGCCGACATTGCCGGGATTGATGCGGTACTTGGCGAGCGCCTCGGCGCAGGCCGGATAGGCCGCGAGCAGCTTGTGGCCGATATAATGGAAGTCGCCGATCAAGGGCGTTGTGATGCCGCGCTTGGCAAGGCCGTCGCGGATGTGCGGGACGGCGGCGGCGGCCTCCTCGCGGTCCACGGTGATGCGAACCATTTCGGAGCCGGCGCGCGCGAGCGCTGCGACCTGAGCGATGGTGCCGTCGATATCGGCGGTGTCGGTGTTGGTCATCGACTGCACGACGATCGGCGCACCGCCGCCGACGGCAACGTCGCCGACCTTGACCTGGGTGGTGCGGTGCCGGGGCGCCGGGCCCGCGATGTCGGAATCGAGAGGGTTTTCGAGCTTGTTCATGGGGTCCAAATATCAGGTTTTGGTGACGTTCAGCAATGCATCGCGCGGCGCCGCAGCCACTTGGCTCGGACGGTTAACCAGAAAAAGCCCAGCAATTACAAGGACGGCCGCCGCCCCGAAAGTCAGGCTCAAGGTGTCGTGCATGATGAAATAGCTACCCACCACGCCAAACAAAGGGGTGATGAAGGTAAAAGCGGACAATTTGCTGGCCGAATAGGTCTTCACCAGCGCGAACCAAAGCGTGAACGTGGTTCCTACCACCCAGATCGCCTGGAAGGCCATCAAGGCCAGGGACAGCGGTGCCGGCGTGTGGGTGATGGATTCGCCGAACAGCCAGGCGGCGAAGCCCAGGATCGGGATCGAGGTCGCGACCTGATAGCCCAGCGCCTTCTCGGGCGCGGCGAAGCGCAGCCGGGTGCTCTTGGCAACCAGTGTGGTTGCAGCCCACAGCGCCGCGCCGCCGACGATCATGAGATCGCCGAGCAGAACGTGTGAATCGACATTGGGCTGCGGCACACCGATCGCGAGCGCGACGCCGGCAAAGCTGACGGCGAGCCCCAGCCATTGCGCGCCGCCGAGCCGCTCGCCGAGCACCTGGTAGGAGCCGAGCGCGACGAAAAACGGAGCGGTGTAGAGAAACACCACCGCGCGAGACGCAGGGGTGAGGCGCAGGCCCTGGAAGATCAGCACGAACTCGATGCCGAACATCAGCCCGGCGATGAGGCCCGGCTTCCAGGTGCCGTCACGCTCGAAGAATTTGACCCCGCGCAGGCTGCCGATGATGAACAGTACCGGCAACGCGCCCATCGAGCGGATCATCGCCTGCAGCATCGGCGGGATGTCCGGCAGCACCAGCTTCACCGCGATCTGGTTGAAGCCCCAGGTCAGGCACAGCATGAGCATCAGGGCGATGGCGCCGGCGCTGAGAGGACGCCCGACCGATTGTATTGCTTGAGGTGTGGACATTTCTTCCCGAAAACCGGCTTCGCGCCGTTGTTGCTTCAAGATGTTTTCTGACAATGGGTGCAGATGCCCGTGATCTCCACCACGGACAGTTTCGGCGCAAAGCCTGACGCGCGCGCCGCGGCGTTGAGGTCTTGCGCAAAGGACGCTGACGGAATCTCGCCAACCAGGCCGCAACGCTCGCAGATCAGGAACGCCACCGCGGAGGTGGCGTCGTGGTCGTGGGCGGCGCAGGCGAGATAGGCGTTGCGGCTTTCGATGCGGTGCACCAGGCCGTTCGCCATCAAGAAATCGAGAGCACGGTAGACCGTGATCGGCGCCGGCCGGGGCATCGCCTTGGCGAGCTCGTCGATCACCTCGTAGGCCCCCAGCGGCCGGTGGCTCGAGAGCAGAGCCCCGAGCACCTGGCGGCGAATCGGCGTGAATTTCTGCGCGCGTTGCTCGCAGACCGCTTCGGCATGCGACAGTGCTTCCGCAGTGCAGCGGCCGTGATCGTGGTCGGGCGCGGGAAATGCCGGTTTTGCGAGGGTCATTGCCTTGCGTTCTAGCATTTTGGCTGGGGAACCCAAAGGCCGGGCCACGCGCGGCTGTCAGCCATGCTTTTCCGGCGGGACAGCGTCGCATTAACCTGCCATGAAAAAATCATAAGCTTGCTTATTGTATTCCAAGCTTATTGGAGACCAAGCTCATGAGCCGGGGGCCCGTGGACCAGAACTTCCTGTTTACGCTTGCCGAGCTCTATCGCCTGCTGCGCGTCTACGCCGACAAGGAGGCGTCGCGCTTCGGCATCACCCGCGCGCAATGGGCGGTGCTGGCCAAGGTCGAGCGCAGCGAAGGCATGAAGCAGTCGGAACTCGCCGAGCTGCTCGAGGTGCAGCCGATCACGCTGACGCGCCTGATCGACAAGCTCTGCGACAATGACTGGCTGGAGCGCCGCAATGACGCCTCGGACCGCCGCGTCAAACGCCTGTACCTGAAGAAGGCCGGCCGGACGCTGCTCGGCCGGATGAGCGGGCTGYGGTCCGAAATCACCGCCAACGCCCTCGACGGCATCAATCCGGCGGACGCCCACCGTCTCCTCACCCAACTCGAATCCATCAAGGAAAACGTGCGTAACGCGATCCAGACCAGCGGAGCGGAACAGGCGCGCAAGGAGCAACGCTATGGCTGATCAGGTCCTGAAATTCCAGCCGGAGCAGAAGAACGACAGCGGCAAGCCCACCAAGAAGGCCGGCACCAACCCGCGCCGCCGCCTGATCGCCGGCCTGCGCCGCTATCGCCGCTTCCTGCTGATGGTCGTGCTGCCGGTTGTGGTGGCCGTCGCCGGCTTCACCTTCTATCTCAATGGCGGCCGCTATGTCGGCACCGATGACGCCTATGTCGGCGCGCAGAAGGTGCTGGTGACGCCCGACATCTCCGGCAAGATCGAGAAGGTCGTCGTCAGGGAAGGCCAGCTCGTCAAGCAGGGCGACGAGCTGTTCGAGATCGACCCGGTGCCGTTCCGCCTCGCGGTGGACGAGGCCAGGGCGCAGCTCGCGCAGGCGCAGTCGACCTATGACAACCTCCGCGCCAACATCAAGATCTACGGCGACATGCTCAATCTCGCCCAGCAGGGCGTCGACCTCAAGCAGCGCGACGTCGAGCGCAAGCAGGCGCTGGTGAAGAACAGCTATGGCTCGCAGCTCGACCTCGACAACGCGGCGAACGCGCTGGTGACGTCCGGCTCGATCGCGCAATACGTCAAGCAGCAGATCTCGGCGGCCAAGACCCAACTGCTCGGCGACACCGACTTGCCGCTGGAAAAATTCCCGCCTTACGCCCAGGCCAAGTCCAAGCTCGACAACGCCGAGCGCAATCTCGACCATGCCGTGGTACGCGCCCCGATGGGCGGCGTTGCGACCCAGGTCGAGCAGATTCAGCTCGGCCGCTACGTCACCGCCGGCACGCCGGTATTCTCCATCATCGACGTCGCCCATCCCTGGGTCGATGCCAATCCGAAGGAGAGCGACCTCACCTACGTCACCGAAGGCCAGCCCGTCACGCTCGAGGTCGACGCGTTCCCGAACCATGTCTTCAAGGGCAAGATCGGCTCGCTCTCGCCCGGCACCGGCGCGCAGTTCGCGATCCTGCCGCCGCAGAACGCCACCGGCAATTTCGTCAAGGTGGTGCAGCGCGTGCCGATCCGGATCTATTTCGACGAGACCGACAAATATGTGCGGAAGCTGAAGGCCGGCATGAGCGTCTATGCCACCATCGACACCGGCCATAAGCGCTCGCTCGCCGGCCTGTTCGGGCTGTCGGCGGCGGCGAACCAAGACAAAGATTGAGACAAGGACTGATCCGATGTCCGGTCCCAATGCCAGCCTGATGGTCCCCGGCCTGCGCCGGAACATGGTGACGATCTGCGCCATGACCGCGACCATCATGCAGGCGCTGGACACCACCATCGCCAACGTCGCCCTGCCCTACATGCAGGGCACGCTGTCGGCCTCGCAGGACCAGATCAACTGGGTGCTGACCTCCTACATCGTCGCCGCCGCGATCATGACCGCGCCGGTGGGCTGGATCTCCAACCGCTTCGGCCGCAAGCGCATCTTCGTCATCTGYGCGGCCGGCTTCACCTTCGCCTCCGTGCTGTGCGGGCTGGCGCAGGACATCAACCAGATGGTGCTGTTCCGCCTGCTGCAAGGCGTGTTCGGCGCCGCGCTGGTGCCGCTGTCGCAGTYGGTCATGCTCGACTATTACACGCTCCAGGAACGCGCCAAGGCAATGTCGATCTGGGGCATGGGCGTGATGATGGGCCCGATCATGGGCCCCTCGTTAGGGGCCTGGCTGACCGAGACCTATTCCTGGCACTGGGTGTTCTTCGTCAACCTGCCGTTCGGCGCGATCACCGTGCTCGGGCTGATCGTCTTCATGGATGAGACCAAAAAGGACCTCAGTCTCAAATTCGACTGGTTCGGCTTCGCCGCACTGGCGGTCGCGATCGGCTCGCTCCAGCTCGCGCTCGACCGCGGCGAGCAGTTGGGCTGGCTCGAATCCAACGAGATCATCGCTGAGTTCATCGTCTCGGCCGTCGCCTTCTATTTCTTCGTCGCGCACTCCTTCACGACCTCGACGCCGTTCATCCGCTTCGCGCTGTTCAAGGACCGCAATTTCGTCACCGGCTGCATGTTCATGATCGTGATGGGGCTCGTGCTGTTCTCGACCATGGCGCTGGCCTCGCCCTACATGCAGAACGTGATCGGCTATCCGATCATCACCGCCGGCCTGCTGCTGGCGAGCCGCGGCTTCGGCACCTTCTTCGCCATGATGCTGGTCGGCCGCATGATGCGCTATGTCGAGGCGCGCACGCTGATCATCGCGGGCCTGACGCTGACCGCAGGCTCGCTGTTCCAGATGACCGGCTGGACCGACCTGACCCAGGTGCCGGAGATCGTGACCGTCAGCATCATCCAGGGTTTTGGCTTCGGCCTCGTCTTCGTGCCGCTCTCGACGGTGGCGTTCCTGTCCCTGCCGAACCAGCTGCGCACCGACGGCACCGCGATGCTGACCCTGATGCGCAACGTCGCGAGCTCGGTCGGCATTTCCGTCGTCATCGCCCAGCTGACGCAGGGCACGCGGCGGACCTATGCGATCCTGTCCGAACACATCAATCCGTTCAACCACGCGCTCCAGATGCCCAGCGTCAGCGGCATGATCAACCTGTCCACCGACGCGGGCCGCGCCATGGCCGACAGGATGGTCAACGTGCAGGCGCAGATCATCGCCTTCGCGCACGACTATATGCTGGTGATGGTCTTCATCCTCTGCACCATCCCGCTCGCATTGTTGATCGGCTCCACCAAGGCCACGCTGCGCAAGCAGGCCGCGGGGCCGGAGCATGCGGTGATGGAGTAGGCACTGTCGTCCTGCCACAAACTCCGCCGTCGTCCCGGCCTTCGCCGGGACGACACTGAATCTGTCGGGTGAGCTACCCCAAAAACTCCTCGCAGCCGAGATCGTCGACCGCGAGCATCACCCGCTCCAGATTATTCCACCAGATCAACGGCGGAAGGTTGATGCTCCACTGCCAGACCGGCTTGGTGATGTGCCAGAGCACCGACCAGCGATAGTCCTGATCGAGCGCGCCGCGGGTGTAACCACTGACGCCGTGCGCCAGCAGCGTGTCATGGTAACGGTTGAGCAGCGCTCGCTCGAGCGCCTGCCGGCGGTCCGGATACCATTGCATCGCCATCATGTAGGCGAGGTCGCCGGTTGGCACGTTGATGTTCCACAGGTCGAAATCGAAGACCCGTACGGTGTCGGCGACGCCGGCGCGCGGCAGCAGGAAATTCCAGGTGTGGGCATCGCCATGGGTGATGCTGACGTGACGCCGCGCATGATAGCGCTGGGATAGCCGAGCTGACTGATCGATGAGCCGCCGGTAGAGGATGCGGCGCTCCTCGCTGAGCCGGTCGCCGAGCAGATCAGCAAAACGGTCGTAGTGCCCGGCGAAAGCCTCCATGTGTCTCGTGCTGTCGTCGCCGCTCGCCCAGGAGCCGACGCTCTCGCCGAGACTGGCGTGATCCCACCACGCCGCGTGCCAGCCCGCCAGCGTCGTGACGATCGCCGTTGCCTGCTCGCGCGCGGGCGGCAGCGGCCATTGGGTTGCGATCTCATGGCTGTCGGTGAGGTCCTCGAGCAGGAGATGCCAGGTCTGGCTCTCCTCTTCGAAGCTTCCGTCGAAGCAGCGCGGCACGAGCCCCGGCGCCAATTTCGGCGCGAGCTGCGTGTAGAAGGCCACTTCATGCCGGCCGCCGTCTGCAAGCGTCTTTGCGAAAGCGGAATGCGCTGTCTTCAGGATCAACGACTGCGGGGCGCCGGCGGATTCCCCGACATAGCGAAGGCCGAGCCTGACAATATGTGACAAGACGGTGTCGCGCTGGTGCAGCACCTTCACTTCGCGGACCGCGCCGCGGTCCAGCGCACCGGCCCTGCGCAGTGCGGCCGTCAGTTGGGCGGGCTCAACGACCGCCGGCAATTGTGGAAGTGCCATGAACCACGATGCCCCTGTCCCGCGCCATACTGCACGATCACAACCCCGGGCACCAGCGGCCGACCTGATACCGGGCTTAAGCCGCGGCGGTCGAATCGCGCACGGTCCGGACCACGACCGACCGCAGAGATTCCAGATTGGCCGCCATGCCTGCGATCGCCTGCCTGACCTCCGCGGCGCGCTCGTTCACCGAACCGGCGTCGCGGCTGACATTGGCGATCTTGGCCGAGACTTCCTTTGCGGCGGAGGCCGATTCGGAAATCGACCGCGCGATCTCCCGTGTCGCCGCATCCTGCTGTTCCATCGCTGCGGCGACCGATGTCGCCACACCGTCGATCTCGACGATATGGCCTCCCATGGTCTCGACGGCGTCGACCGCGGCCTGCGTCGAGGCCTGGATCTCGGCGATCAGGCGCGTGATCTCCTCGGTCGATTTGGCGGTCTGGTCGGACAGGGATTTCACTTCGGCCGCGACCACCGCGAAGCCGCGGCCGGCTTCGCCGGCGCGCGCCGCCTCGATCGTGGCGTTGAGTGCCAAGAGGTTGGTCTGGCCAGCGATGCCGCCGATCAGGTCGGAAACCTCGGCGATCTTCTTTACCGAGCCGGCCAGCGCCTGAATGGTGGAACGCGCCTGCTCGCGGCCGGTGACCGCCGATTTGGTGACGGTGCTGGTGCGTGCGACCTGGGTCGCGATCTCCCGGATCGAGGCGCTCAGTTGATCGGCCGCGGTGGAAACGGTTTGCGAACTGCTCAGGGCCTGCGTGGATGCCGAAGCCACCGCCTGCGACTCCGTGGACAACGACCGCGCGATCTCGGACAGGCTGGAGGCAGCCCGTTCGACGCCTTGGGTCGCGGCGCTCGCGGTGTCGACCGAGCGGCCGGTTTCCCGCTCCACCGTCTCGGCCATCTGGTGCAGGGCGCCGCGCTTGGCAAGCGCCGCCTCCTGCTCCTTCTCCAGCTGTTCTTCGCGCAGCCGGGCGTTGTCGACCGCCGCCTGCTTGAACACCAGCAGTGCCCCTGCCATCGAGCCGACCTCGTCCTGACGGTGCGCGAAGGGGATGTCGGCGGCGATGTCGCCGGTTGCAAGCTTCTGCATCGTATCTGTCATGCGCACGATCGGGCGCACCACGCCGAGCGCAACGCCGAGCAGGCCCGCGGCAATGAAGGCCAGGACGGCAGCGGTCACGCCGAGGAGGATGTAGAGAATCGAGCTGTCGCGGTCCGCGGCCAGCTTCTCCATGTCGGCATTCTGCTTGTTGGCGTTCTCGACGATGCTGTCGATGACGGCGCGATGCGCCGTGTAGGCGTCCTTGAGCTGCGCATAGGCGCGCTCGGAAGCGGCGCTGTCCTTGGCCTTGAGGGAGGGCAGCAGCTGGTCGGACAGGAGTTTCCAGAATTTCTGCACCTCGGCGTCGGATTTTGACACCAGCGCCGTCTTCAGGTCGGCCGAGAGGCTGGAGCCGACCCAGAACGCCTTGCGCTCGTCGTAATCCTTGCGGAGCTGAACCAGGCGCTCGCCATGGGCCGCCAGTTGGTCCGGCTCGCGCATCGCCAGCGTCGCCTCGAGATAGGCCTCGATGACGTATTCCGGCGGCGGCAGGATGTCGGCGATGAGGTCGTTGCCCAGCTTGATGTCGGAATAGAGCGGTCCGCCGACCTTCAGTTCTTTCAGGGCGTAGAGGCTGGTCGAAACCACCGCGGTGAAGCCGATGGCGAGAACGATTCCGAACGCGATGATCGCGGAGGACAACGACAGGCGAATTTTCATAAAGCAATCCGGGGGCATGCGTCGAAACCGCGGCGACCCTAGACGAATACGGTAAATACGGACTTTCTTCGCGCCAGAATTGTATCGCGCGAGCTCCGCAATACTACGGGAATGGGACGTCAAACCATCGGTTTTGAGTCAGGGAGACTGACGCACAAACGTGAAGAGGATCGGCAGCGGGCGCAGCTGCGCTGGATGAGAAACGCGTGCCGGCTGTAGATATCGCCGGCACGCGTTGCCTCACACGTCGAAGAACACCGTCTCGTCGCCGCCCTGCAGCCGCAAGTCGAGGCGAAACACCGGCTTGCCGGCCTCGCGCACAGCGATCAGCGTCGCGCGGCGGTCGGCCGGCACCAGCGCCAGCACGGGATCGGCGGCGTTGCCGGCTTCGTCGCTGAAATAGATGCGGGTGTAGAGGTGCCGCAGCATGCCGCGGCCAAATACCGCAAGCACAATGTGCGGCGCCTGCGGCTTGCCGTCCGGATCCGGCACCGTGCCGGGCTTGATGGTCTCGAAGGAATAATGGCCGTCCTTGTCGGTGCCGCAGCGGGCGAAACCGCGGAAGCTGGCGTTGGACAGCGCGCGCTTGTCCTGGGGATCTGCAAAGCGCCCCTGCGCATCCGCCTGCCAGATCTCCAGCATGACATCGGGCACGACGACGCCGTCGCCGTCGAACACGCGGCCCTCGATGCGGACGCGATCACCGGTGACGTCGGGTGTCAGCGTCGAGTTCGTGAACGCGTCGTTCCAGGCGTATTCGCCGGTTGGCGTCAGGCCGTATTTGAAGAACGGACCGACGGTCTGCGATGGGGTGATACCGTTGTCCTGCACGTTACTTCGTCTCCATTGGCGTGGCGTCCTTGCCGCGCAGCACGATGTCAAAGCGGTAGCACAGCGCCCATTCGGGCTGGGTGTTCTCGAGATCGAACGACGAGACCATCCGCGCCCGCGCCTTCTCGTCCGGCACCGAGTTGAAGATCGGGTCGAACGGGAACAGCGGATCGGCCGGAAAATACATCTGCGTCACCAGCCGCGTGACGAAGGAATGGCCGAACACCGAGAGATGGATGTGGGCGGGACGCCACGCATTGTGGTGATTGCCCCAGGGGTAAGCGCCCGGCTTGATGGTGACGAAGCGGTAGTAGCCCGCGGCATCGCTTTGCGTGCGGCCGGCGCCCGTAAAGTTCGGGTCGAGCGGCGCCGGATGCTGGTCGCGGACATGGACATAGCGGCCGCAGGCATTGGCCTGCCAGATCTCGACCAGCGAATTGGGCACGCCGCGGCCGTCCTCGTCGCGGACATGGCCGTGCACGATGATGCGCTCGCCGATCGGCTCGCCGGTGTGCTGGGTGGTGAGATCGTTGTCGCCTTCCCGCACGGTCTCGTGGCCGTAGACCGGGCCGGTCAGCTCCGACAGGGTGTGGCGCATCGGAATCAAGGGCTTGTTCGGCGCGCGCTTGATCGAGCTCTTGTACTCGGGCGACAGCGGCAGCGGATGCGCCTTGTTGCTGTCTGTGGGATAGATGAATGTCATTGGCGAACTCCTCCCCGGCCCTTGTCGTCTGGCCGGTCAACGCTTCCGCCAATCATTATAGGATATAACTAATCGGGGGAAGCGGGGTTTGGCGGTCCTCCTGCGCCCGGCATCCGGCATGAGCATACTATTTTATCGGCGGGCGCGGCAGCACGGCCTCGCCGGCCTCGAGCCGGTAGGTGTGGTCGAGCGAGTACCAGGGCGTCGCGACATCGTGCTCGGTCGGATGCGGCGAATCGTGGCGCAGGAACTTGCCGATCAGCGCCTGCGTCACCCCGAACTGCACGTCGCTGTCGATATGCGGATCGGCGGGGTCGTAGACCTGCGAGATCAGCACCTTGAATCCGGGCTTGAAGATCAGGGCGTGCAGATGCGCGGGACGATAGGGGTGCCGGCCCTGCGCCTTCAGGAGGCGGCCGACCACGCCGTCGGTCGGAATGGGATAGCCAATCATCATCACCGAACGGAAGGCGAAGCGTCCATCCCGGTCGGTCGTGAACTTGCCGCGCAGGTTCATGTCGGCCTGCTCGGGGTCCTGGTTCTCATAGAGCCCAACCGGCGAGGCGTGCCAGACATCGACCTCGGCGCCAGCGACGGGACGACCGTCCTTGTCGACGACGCGGCCGCTGACGAACAGCGGCGCACCCGGCGTCTGCGAGCGGACAATCGATCCGCCATTCTCGACCCGCGGCGAGTTCAACCGCCAGAACGGTCCGAGCAGTGACTGGTCCGTCTCCGTATTGCCCTGATCGCCATTGTTGAGCAGGCACACCAGCGGCGAGACGCCGAGCGAGCCCGCCATCAGCACGACTTCATTATGCGTGTCGGTCGAAAGCTTGCCGAGCTCAGCCAGGATCGCCGTGGCGTCGCGGAATTCGGCCTCGGTCAGCCTGACATCGCGGACGAAGGCGTGCAGATGCTTGACCAGCGAGACCATGATCTGGCGCAGCCGCGGATCGGACGTCCGCTCCATCACGGCCAATGCCGCGGCCGTGACGTCCTGCTCGCGCGCGATGATCATGGCGCCATCCTTCTCCCTGTTATTCCGGGGCAGCCCGCAGGGCTGAACCCGGAATCTCGAGATCCCGGGTTCAGCCCTGTCGGGCTGCCCCGGGATGACGGTCCACTGCGTGGACCGTCAATTCAACTTCTCGATCGCGACCGCGACGCCCTGGCCGACGCCGACGCACATGGTGGCGAGCGCGAGCTTGCCGCCGCGCTTTTCCATGCCGTGCACCGCCGTCAGCGCCAGGCGCGCGCCGCTCATGCCGAGGGGATGGCCGAGCGCGATGGCGCCGCCATGCGGATTGACGAAATCGGCATCATCAGCAACGCCGAGCTGGCGCATGCAGGCGATGCCCTGGGAGGCGAAGGCCTCGTTGAGCTCGATCAGGTCGAAATCGCTGATCTTCTTGCCGAGCCGCTCCATCAGCTTGCGGGTCGCAGGCACCGGTCCAATGCCCATGATGCGCGGCGGCACGCCGGCGGAGGCGAGGCCGAGGATGCGCGCGCGCGGCGTCAGGCCATGCTTCTTCACGGCGGCTTCCGAGGCGAGGATCATCGCGGCGGCGCCGTCATTGACGCCCGACGCGTTGCCGGCGGTGACCGTGCCGGGATTGCGCACGATCGGCTTCAGCTTGGCGAGACCTTCCAGCGTGGTCTCGGGGCGCGGATGCTCGTCCTTGTCGACCGTGATGGGACCGGCCTTGCCGCCGGGAATGGTGATCGGAATGATCTCTTCGGCAAAATAGCCGGCGGCGATCGCGACACCGGCGCGCTGCTGCGAGCGGATCGCGAAGGCGTCCTGGTCGGCACGCGAGACCTGGAATTCCTCGGCGACGTTCTCGCCGGTCTCCGGCATGGCGTCGACGCCATACTGCGCCTTCAGCAGCGGATTGATGAAGCGCCAGCCGATGGTGGTGTCAAAGATCTCGGCCGAGCGCGAGAAGGCTTCCTGCGCCTTGCCCATCACGAACGGCGCCCGCGTCATGGATTCGACGCCGCCGGCGATCGCAAGTTCGATCTCGCCGGAGCGGATGGCGCGGCCCGCCGCACCGACCGCGTCGAGGCCGGAAGCGCAGAGCCGGTTCAGGGTCTGGCCGGGAACCGAATCCGGCAAGCCCGCCAGCAACAGCGCCATGCGTGCGACGTTGCGGTTGTCCTCGCCGGCCTGGTTGGCGCAGCCGAAGAACACTTCGTCGACCTGCGCCCAATCGAGATTGGGGTGCTTGGCCATCAGCGCCTTGATCGGGGCCGCCGCGAGGTCGTCGGCGCGCACCTTGGCGAGAGAACCGCCGAAGCGGCCGATCGGGGTCCGCACGGCATCGCAGATAAAGACGTCACGCATCGTTGTTCTCCCTGAATGCCGCGGTTCGGCCCAAATTCTTCAATGTCGGCGGAGTTTTAGGAGGGCGCCCGCGGCAGGTCAATTGACGGTTTCGCGGGTGATTTGGAGGGGCCCGCGCGTGACCTCCCCCAGCCGTCATTCCGGGGCGCCCGGAGGGCGAGCCCGGAATCCATAACCAAGAACCGGGGTTATGGATTCCGGGCCTGCGCCTTGCGGCGCATCCCGGAATGACAACGGAAAATGTGGCAGCCGTTTCCGCTACACGGACAACGTGGAAAACCTCCCCTCCCCGGCCAAACCGATAGGAGCAGGTGCCGAAATTTTGTAGGTTGCGCCGCCCATGACGATGCAACAGCCCATTCCCGCGCCAGAACCTGACCCCACGTCCGCGCCGCAGGCGGAAGCTGCCGCGCGCGTCACGCCGATGATGGAACAGTACCTTGAGATCAAGGCGGCCCATCCGGGCCTGCTGCTGTTCTACCGGATGGGCGACTTCTACGAGTTGTTCTTCGAGGACGCCGAGATCGCCTCCAGGACGCTCGGCATCGTCCTGACCAAGCGCGGCAAGCATCAGGGCGCGGATATCCCGATGTGCGGCGTTCCGGTCGAGCGCTCCGAGGATTACCTGCACCGCCTGATCACCGCCGGGCACCGGGTTGCGGTGTGCGAGCAGACCGAGGATCCCGCCGCGGCGAAAGCGCGCGGCAACAAGAGCGTGGTGCGGCGCGGCGTGGTGCGGCTGGTCACGCCGGGCACGCTGACCGAGGACACGCTGCTCGATGCGCGCGCCAACAACTATCTGCTGGCGATCGCGCGGGCGCGCTCGTCTGCCGGCGGCGACCGCTTCGGGCTTGCCTGGATCGACATCTCGACCGCCGAGTTCGTGGTGACGGAATGCAGCGGCGGCGAACTGGCCGCAACGCTGGCGCGCATCAATCCGAACGAGGCGATCGTCACCGACGCGCTCTACAACGACAGCGAGCTCGGGCCGACCTTGCGCGAGCTGCCGGCCGTGACGCCGCTGACCCGTGATGTCTTCGACGGCGCCACCGCCGAAAAGCGCCTGTGCGACTACTTTGCTGTCGCGACCATGGATGGGCTGGCGCAGCTGACGCGGCTGGAAGCCACCGCTGCGGCCGCCGCCGTCACCTATGTCGACCGCACCCAGGTCGGCAAGCATCCGCCGCTGTCGCCGCCCGCGCGCGAGGCCTCGGGCGCGACCATGGCGATCGATCCGGCCACCCGCGCCAATCTCGAATTGACACGCACGCTTGCCGGCGAACGCCGCGGCTCGCTGCTCGACGCGATCGACTGCACGGTGACCTCGGCCGGCTCGCGCCTGCTGGCGCAGCGGCTGGCTGCCCCCTTGACCGATGCACCGGGGATTGCGCGCCGGCTCGATGCCGTCGGCGCCTTTGTTGCGGATTCGGCCGCGCGCGAAGACATCCGCAGCATCCTGCGCGGCGCGCCGGACATGTCGCGGGCGCTGGCCCGGCTGTCGGTCGGACGCGGCGGGCCGCGCGACCTCGCCGGTCTGCGCGACGGCATTGTGGCCGCCGATCAGGCGCTGGCGCGGCTTGGCGAGCTCGATCAGCCGCCGCAGGAGATCGCGGCGGTGATGGCGGCCTTGCAGCGGCCGTCACGCGAGCTTGCGGCAGAGTTCACAACCGCGCTCGCCGAGCAATTGCCGCTGATCAAGCGCGACGGCGGCTTCGTCCGTGAGGGCTACGAGCCCGCGCTCGACGAGGCCCGAAACCTGCGCGACGCCTCGCGCCTGGTGGTGGCCTCGATGCAGGCCCGCTACGCCGACACGACCTCCGTGAAGGGCCTCAAGATCCGCCACAACAACGTGCTCGGCTATTTCGTCGAGGTCACCGCGCAACACGGCGACAAGCTGATGTCGCCGCCGCTGAACGCGACTTTCATCCATCGCCAGACGCTGGCGGGCCAGGTGCGCTTCACCACCTCCGAGCTTGGCGAAATCGAGGCGAAGATCGCCAATGCCGGCGACCGCGCACTCGGGCTCGAGCTCGAGATCTTCGAGCGGCTTTCCGCCAAGGCGCTGGCGATCAGCGACGATCTGCGCGCCGCGGCCCATGCTTTCGCGCTGCTCGATGCCGCGACGTCGCTCGCAAAACTCGCGGTCGACGAGAACTATGTGCGGCCCGAGGTCGATTCCTCGCTCGGCTTTGCGATCGAGGCGGGCCGCCATCCCGTGGTCGAGCAGGCCTTGAAGGGCAATGGCGAGCCGTTCATCGCCAATGCCTGCGATCTGTCGCCGGGACCTGCGCAAAAGTCCGGCCAGCTTTGGTTGCTGACCGGTCCCAACATGGCCGGTAAATCGACCTTCCTGCGCCAGAACGCGCTGATCGCGCTGCTTGCCCAGGTCGGCAGTTTCGTGCCGGCCTCGCGGGCGCGGATCGGCATCGTCGACCGGCTGTTCTCACGCGTCGGCGCCGCCGACGATCTCGCCCGCGGCCGCTCCACCTTCATGGTGGAGATGGTCGAGACCGCGGCGATCCTCAATCAGGCGGGCGAGCGCGCGCTCGTGATCCTCGACGAGATCGGCCGCGGCACCGCGACGTTTGACGGCCTCTCGATCGCCTGGGCCGCGATCGAGCATCTGCACGAGAGCAACCGCTGCCGCACGCTGTTCGCGACGCATTATCATGAGCTGACCGCGCTCTCCGCCAAGCTGCCGCGGATGTTCAACGCCACCGTGCGGGTCAAGGAGTGGCAAGGCAACGTCGTGTTCCTGCACGAAGTGCTGCCGGGCTCGGCCGATCGCTCCTACGGCATCCAGGTGGCGAAGCTCGCCGGCCTGCCGCCGGCCGTGATCACGCGCGCCAAATCGGTGCTGGCCAAATTAGAGGCGCAGGACCGCGGCCAGACCGCACGTGCGCTGGCCGACGATCTGCCGCTGTTCGCCGTGCCCTCGCGCGCCGCCGCCGAAGCCGCGCCGCCGAGCGAGGCCGAACAGTTGATGGACGCGGTGAAGGCGCTGCACCCCGACGAGATGTCGCCACGCGAGGCGCTCGATGCGCTCTATGCGTTGAAGGCCAAGCTGCCGAAGCAATGACGCTGCGGTAGGGTGGGCAAAGCGCAGCGTGCCCACCATGCGACGGCGAATTCGCGGACAGATGGTGGGCACGGCGCGCAAAGTGCGCGCCTTTGCCCACCCTACGATTCTGAGCTACGCCCTTGCCGCAATCGCCGCTGCCTCCGCTGCCGCGCGCTGCATGCTGGTCGACATTTCGTTGGTCACCGTGCTCTGCTCCTCGACGGCGGCGGCGGTCGAGGTCACGTATTCGCTGACATTGTTGATCGCCTGCTTGATGGAGCCGAGCGCGCTGACGACGTCGCCGGAGATGCCGTTGAGGCTGCCGATCTCCTGGCCGATCTTGTCGGTCGCCTGCTTGGCCTGGTTGGCGAGGCTCTTCACTTCGGAAGCGACCACGGCAAAGCCGCGGCCGGCTTCGCCCGCGCGCGCCGATTCGATCGTGGCGTTCAGCGCCAGCAGATTGATCTGGCCGGTGATGCTGTTGATCATCTCGACGATGCCGCTCATCGCCTGCGCGGCCTCGGTGAGGCGCTGGGCCTGGGCGTCAGCGGCCGCGACCTGATCCACCGCGCTCAACGCGGTCTCACGCGATTTGGTCATGGCCTCGGAAATCTCGCGCACCGAGGCGTTGAGCTCTTCCGAGCCCGCCGCGACCGATTCCATCATGCCGCGGACGCGCTCGTTGCCCATGCGGACCAGCACCTGCCGCGTGGTGTCGGTGGCATATTTCACGACCTTGAACGGCTTGCCGTTGAGATCGAGGATCGGGTTGTAGGAGGCCTGGATGTAGACCTCCTTGCCGCCCTTACCGATGCGCTTGTATTCTGCCGCCTGGTACTGGCCGCGGTTGAGGGCGGCCCAGAACTCGCGATAGGCCGCGCCGTCGCGCTCGGCTGGCTCGACGAACATGCTGTGATGATGGCCCTTGATCTCGGCCAGCGAATAGCCGAGCGTGGCCAGGAAATTGGCATTGGCGGTGATGATCGTGCCGTCCATGTTGAACTCGATCACCGCCTGCGCCTTGTCGATCGCCGCAATCTGGCCGGCGAGATCGGCGTTCTTCAGCTTCTCCGCGGTGATGTCGGTCGCGAACTTGGCGACGCCGAACGGCTTGCCGCTCTCGTCGAGCAACGGATTGTAGGAGGCGAGAATCCAGACCTCGCCGCCGCCCTTGCCGATGCGCTTGAACTCGCCGGCCTGGTATTCGCCGCGGTTGAGCTTGGCCCAGAACTCGCGATAGGCGCCGCCGTCACGCTCGGCCTGGGCCACGAACAGGCTGTGGTGCTTGCCCTCGATCTCGGCGAGCGAATAGCCGAGCGTCTTGCAGAAATTCTCGTTGGCCGTGACGATGGTGCCGTCGAGCTTGAACTCGATGACCGCCTGGGCGCGGCTGATGGCGGACACCTTGGAGGCCTCCGTCATGCTCTGGATCTTCTTGGCGGTGATGTCGGTCGCGATCTTCACGACCTTGACCGGCTTGCCGGCATCGTCCAGCACCGGATTGTAGGACGCCTTGATCCAGACCTCGCGGCCGCCTTTTGCGATCCGCTTGAATTCGGCGGCCTGGAACTCGCCGCGGTTCAGCAGCGCCCAGAACGCCTTGTACTCGGCGCCGTCGCGCTGATCGGCCGGCACGAACATGGCATGCTTCTTCCCCTTGATCTCGTCGAGGGAATAGCCGAGCGCGTTCAGGAAATTCTGGTTGGCGGTCAGGATCGTGCCGTCCATGGCGAATTCGATCAGGGCTTGAGAGCGGCCGATGGCGGTGAGTTGGGCGTCCGCGTCACCGCGGGACTTGCGACCGAACATCAATGAATCTCCATCCAAATAAACGCCGATGGGACGCGCCCGTCGGACCGGGGATATGGCTGCGCGGCAAGCCTGCCGTATTCCAATCAACAATTCCCGCGGGGTCCGAGCAATCGGACTGCAGATCCGTCGAAGCTAACGGCAACGAAAAGCAAAAAAGGGTACGCCGTCAAATTTCGTACAGGGAAAATTCGAAGAAAGTTCTAATAGCAATGTCAGGAATTGGCAGGAGCGAGACATTTCCCTCGCACGTCGCACGCTTATTCGAATGAACCGGCGCCCCAAGCTGTACTTGGCGACGCCATGTCGCGCGTGTCCGTAGTCYTACGGCGCCTGCCGCGCCCTGTGCAGCGCACGGCGGCCGATCCCCCACAGCGTCAGATTCCAGGCCACGCAGGTTCCAAGCGCGAGACACAAACCGACGGCGGAGCCGAACCAGACGACCGCGACGTGCAATACCGCGATAGCCATTCCGAATCCGAGCAGGCCCCAGGCGGAGTTGGCCAGCACGGCGGCGGTCGGCGGACCGCCGATGCGTGGATGCAGGATCACCATCATGCTGGAGAACACCACCGGATAGAGCGCGATGATGCCGCTGATGCGGGGGCCGACCCAGCCCGACGTCGAGACCACGATGGCGACAAGAGTTGCGACCAGAGCAGCCCGCATCGGCACGTCGTACCAGCGGCGCGTCACCAGCGGCATCTTGACGTGGCGATATTGGGCGAGAAGCGGAATGCAGATGCCGAACGCGATCAAATTGGCCGCAAGTCCGGCCGTCAGGGTCCAGTCAAACATGCGGATGATCGAGGCAATCGCGATCCAGACCGCGAACGCGCTTGCGCAGCTCGTCACGACACTGTGCCTCTGCGCCAGCACCACATAGGTGAGGCACATGAAGATCGTCGCCGCGTTGACCGGAAGACTCGACAGCGCGCCCTGCGCGATGAAGGCGGCGTCATGGTCGAGCGCGAGGAAGACGTAGGACGGGCCGGCCGAGACCGGCAAGGTCGCGATCAGCGCGCCGATCACCGGGCCCGAGCGCTCGGTGATGATGGACGCCGACACCACGAACGCCGCCGCGATCGCCATGCGCAGGACAAGGAAGACGAGGAAGTGGAGCTCGGGGGACATTTTTTCTTCGTCGTCCTGGACAAGCGAACGAAGTGAGCGCCGATCCAGGACCCATAACCACAGGCTTCGCTGTGTTGGACGATCGTAGTTGCCAGTACCGCAAGACAATCGGAACTGGGGGTAATGGGTCCTGGCTTTCGCCAGGACGACGCCGCGGCTACATCCGCTGCATCGACACCGACACCTTCGGGCCGTTCTTGATGGTCTGATAGACCACGCAATAGCGCTCGGTGAGCTTGAGCAGCAGATCGAGCTTGTCCTGCGGCGCTGGCGTGTCGACCTCGAAGCGGAGGCGGATCTCGGCGAAGCCGACCGGTGTCTCCTTGTCGACGCCGAGCGTGCCGCGGAAATCGAGATCGCCCTCGGCGTAGACGTTGCCGGTCTTGAGCGGCACCTCGATCGCGGTCGCGACCGACTTCAGCGTGACGCCGGCGCAGGCGACCAGGGCTTCGAGCAGCATGTCGCCGGAGCAGAGCTCGAGGCCGGAGCCGCCGGTGGCCGGATGCAGGCCGGCCATGGCGATGGCGCGGCCGGTTTCGACCTTGCAGGCGATGCCTTCGCTATCGGTCGAGCCCTTCGCCTTCAACGTGATCAGCGCGGTCTTGGGATCGGTCTTGTAGCGCTCCTTGATCGGGGCCTGCATCTGGCGCAGTTCTGCGGCGTCCATCTTGTTCTCTCCCGGAAAAATCGTCTCTACGAAGTACCGGCTTGCGATGTACCGGCTCGGAGAGAAATTGTCACCACCACATGGCCTGACCGGGACCCTGGGTTGCGTCACGGTCGGGCACGCTGCGGTCCAGCGAACGGTCGAGTGACGTCAGCACACTGCGCTTGAAAGTCTCGAACAGCGGCGAATTGCGGTCGCGCGGCCGCGCCAGATTGATCCCGATCTGGTCGAACAGCCGGCCCGGCCGCGGCCGCATCACCAGCACGCGATCGGCCAGCACCACGGCCTCGTCGACGTCATGGGTGACCAGAATGAGCGTCGGCCGCGTATCGGCCCAGAGGTCGAGCAGATGGTCCTGGAGGTCGGCCCGGGTGAAGGCATCGAGCGCGGAGAAGGGCTCGTCGAGCAGCAGCACCTCGGGCTGCGGCACCAGCGCGCGCGCGATCGCGACGCGCTGCGCCTGCCCGCCGGAGAGCTCGCGCGGCCAGGCCCCCGCCTTGTCGGCAAGCCCGACGCGGGCGAGCGCACGCGCGACCTTTTCGCGCCGCTGCGCCGCCGGCAGATCGGCGAGACCGAAGCCGATATTGTCGGCGACGCTGAGCCAGGGCAGCAGCCGCGGCTCCTGGAAGATGATGCCGATCTTGGCGTGCGGTGAAGCGATCGCCTCGTTGTCGAGCGTCACCGTGCCCGAGCTGGCGCGATCGAGGCCGGCGATGGCGCGCAGCAGCGTGGACTTGCCGCAGCCGGAGCCGCCGATGATGGCGACGATCTCGCCTTGTTTGATCTCGGCGGAGAAGCGCGCCAGCGCCTGCACGCCATTGGGATAGGTCTTGCTGACCCGGTCGAGCGCCAGCATGGCTTAAGCTCCCTTGGCGCGCCCGAAGCCGTCCTGCCAGCGCAGGAACGGCGCGGACCCGACCTCGATCAGCCAGTCGGTAAGCTTGCCGAGGATGGCGAAGATCACGATCGCGGCAAGGATCTGCGCGGGCTTGCCGAGCTGCTGGCCGTCGAGCAGGAGATAGCCGAGGCCTTCGGAGGCGCCGATCAACTCGGCCGCCACCACGAACATCCAGCCAAGCCCGAGGCCGACACGCAACGACACCACATAGGCCGGCAGCACCGCGGGCAAGAGGATGCGGCGGATCATGGCGGGGCCGGACAGGCGGAAGGTGCGGCCGACCTCGACGATCTTGCGGTCGACCGAGAGGATCGCGCCCATGACGCCGAGATAGACCGGAAAGAACACGCCGACCGCGATCAGCGCGATCTTCGAGGTCTCGAAGATGCCGAGCCACAGGATGAACAGCGGCACCCAGGCGAGCGACGGGATCGCGCGCAAGGCCTGCACGGTCGGATCGAGCAGCCGCCGTGCCAGCGACCAATAGCCGGAGATGGCCCCTAACAACGTGCCCGCGGCCACGCCGAATGCGAAGCCCAGGCCGACGCGCCACAGCGTCGCGGCGATGTGGCGGATCAGCTCGCCGGAGCGGGCGAGCTCCGCGATGGTGGCAAACACACGCGAGGGCGGCGGCACCAGCCGGCCGTTGGACCAGCCGGACCACACCACGAGCTCCCAGCCGAGCGCGAGCGCGAGCGGCAACAGCAGCCCCAGCACCGGCCGCGCATAGCGCGACAGGCGCGAGGGCGCGGCAGCGCTCTCGGCTGGTTCCGAAGATTGTTGCAGGACTGGCGCGTCGGAGATCATGGCCGGTAGGAAGCGCGTCTCGTGTGGGAATGCAAGGGCGCGCGGCATTCTCAATCGTCGTCCCGGCGAAGGCCGGGACCCATAACCACAGGGCGGAGTGGGTTACGGGGACTCGGAGTTACCGCCTTCGCGCCACAACCACTCCCTGGGGTTATGGGTCCCGGGCTCGCTTCGCGCCCCGGGACGACAGCGGAGTTTGTTGCGCGCAGCGAGTCTCTATCCTCCTGCGTAGCCCGGATAGAGCGAAGCGCAATCCGGGAATCGCATCGCGGGAAAGACCGTCCCGGATTGCGCTGCGCTCCATCCGGGCTACGAGACCGAGATCAATTCGTCGGCAGCGGGACCTGGTCGTCGATCAGGGCGTCGAGCGTCGCCTTGACGTCGACCTTGGCGTCGACGACGCCGGCCTGCTGCAATGCGAGGCCGGCGGCGAGGATCGAATCGCGCTGGGCTGCGCCGATGCGGCTGTGGGTGAGTTCGGTGCGCTCCTTGAGCTGCTTGTCGACGACGGCTTCGGGCAGCTTGGTGACGGCGATGAAGGTCTTCTTCAGGTCGTCATAGTTCGCCAGCGAATATTTCCGCGCGTCCTCGTAAACTGCGAGCACGCGGCGGACGACGTCCGGATTGTCCTTCAAGAACTGCTCGCGCACATTGAGGATGCCCCAGGTGTTGGCGTCGGCCTTGCGATAGAACAGTTTTGCGCCTTCCTCGACCTCGGCCTGCGCCATCATCGGATCAAGCCCGGCCCAGGCGTCGACGTCGCCGCGGATCAGCGCGGTCTTGCCGTCGGCGTGCTGGAGCAGCACCGGCGTGATGTCCTTTTCGGTCAGGCCCGCACCCAACAGCGCGCGCACCAGGAAGATGTGCGGATCGGTGCCGCGCGTCACCGCGACGCGCTTGCCCTTGAGGTCGGCGACGCCTGCGATCTTGGAATCCTTCGCCGTGACCAGCGCGGTCCATTCCGGGCGCGAATAGACATAGATCGACTTGATCGGGTTGCCGTTGATCCGGGCCACCAGCGCCGCCGAGCCCGCGGTCGAGCCGAAATCGATCGAGCCGGCATTGAGGAATTCGAGCGCCTTGTTGGAGCCGGCCGACTGCACCCAGGTGACGGTGATGCCGTCCTTGGCGAATTCCTTTTCCAGGAGCCCCTTCTGCTTCAGCACCAGCGACACCGGATTGTAGGTCGCCCAGTCGATGCGGATCTCCTTGAGCGGCTCGGCCGCCCTTGCCGCAGGGGTCGCAGCGAGCGCCACAGCTGCTGCCAACAAAACGCGTCGTGAAATTTTGGTCATGCCCGGGCTCCTCAGAAACTTCATTGTTTTTCAATGAGTTATATCTAGAGGTCAACGAGAAAATCCCACCCTTGAAAGCGCGCCGTCCGAGAACAGATTTGCCCAAAGCCGGCCTTTTCAAGCATGGAACGACTATTGCCCGAGAATGGCGGGTGACAGCGCCTGTCACCTCTTATATCCGGTGAGGCATGGACAGCGTCGCGACTGAGCACAAGGCCGAGGTGGATGATCGCTTTGACAGCGCGCGGATCACCGCCGCGGTCGACGCGCTTGCCGAAAAGCACGAGGGCCGCGAGGACACGTTCCGCACCGCCGTGGCGCAACTGCTCAAGGCCGAGCTGATCGCGGCGCGCGCCGCCGCGCAAGCGATCCTGCTCAAGGACCGTCACGGAAGGCGCTGCGCCGAGCGGCTGTGCCACGTGCAGGACGAGATCATCCGCATCCTGTATTCGGCGGCGACCCGTCATCTCTACCGTTCGCCGATTCCGAGCGGGGCCGAGCGCATGGCGGTGGTGGCGACCGGCGGCTATGGCCGCGGCCTGATGGCCCCCGAATCCGACATCGATCTGCTCTTCATCCTGCCCTACAAGCAGACCGCCTGGGGCGAGCAGGTCGCGGAAGCCATTCTCTATTGCCTGTGGGACATGGGCCTGAAGGTCGGGCATGCCACGCGGTCGGTGGATGAATCGATCCGCCAGGCGCGCGGCGATATGACCATCCGCACCGCGATCCTGGAGACGCGCTTCCTCACCGGCGACAAGCCGCTCTATGAGGAGCTGGTCGCGCGCTTCGACAAGGAAGTGGTGCAGGGCACCGCGTCGGAATTCGTCACCGCAAAGCTCGCCGAGCGCGAGGAGCGGCACCGCCGCGGCGGCCAGTCGCGCTACCTGGTCGAGCCTAACGTCAAGGACGGCAAGGGCGGCCTGCGCGACCTGCACACGCTGTTCTGGATCGCGAAATACGTCTACCGCGTCCGCGACACCGACGAGCTGGTCGAGCGCGGCGTGTTCGACGCGCAGGAGTACCGCACCTTCCGCCGCTGCGCCGATTTCCTCTGGTCGGTGCGCTGCAATTTGCACTTCCACTCCGGACGGCCCGAGGAGCGGCTGTCGTTCGATCTCCAGCGCGAGATCGCGGTCCGGCTCGGCTACACCTCGCATCCCGGCATGCAGGACGTCGAGCGCTTCATGAAGCACTACTTCCTGGTCGCCAAGGAGGTCGGCAACCTCACCGCCATCCTGTGCGCCAAGCTCGAGGACCAGCAGGCCAAGCCCGCACCGGTGCTGAGCCGGATGATGGCGCGGCTGCGCCCCACCGCCGTGAAGCGGCGCGTGCCCGACAGCGACGATTTCATCGTCGACAACAACCGCATCAACGTCGCCGCGCCCGACGTATTCAAGCACGACCCGGTCAACCTGATCCGCATCTTCCGGCTGGCGCAGAAGAACAACCTCGCCTTCCATCCGGATGCGATGCGCGACGTGACGCGCTCGCTCGGCCTGATCAACGCGCAGCTTCGCGAAAATCCCGAGGCCAACCGGCTGTTCATGGAGATCCTGACCTCCGACAACGCCGAGATCGTGCTGCGGCGGATGAACGAGACCGGCGTGCTCGGCCATTTCATCCGCGCCTTCGGCAAGATCGTCTCGATGATGCAGTTCARCATGTATCATCAYTACACSGTCGACGARCAYCTGATCCGCTGCGTCGGCTTCCTGCAGGACATCGAGCGCGGCGGCCTCGAGGAGTTCACGCTGGCGAGCGATCTGATGCGCAAGATCCGGCCCGAGCACCGGCCGGTGATCTATATCGTGACGCTGCTGCACGACATCGCCAAGGGCCGGCCCGAGGATCACTCGATCGCCGGCGCCAAGGTGGCGCGAAGGCTGTGCCCGCGGCTCGGCTTCAGCCCGGCCGACACCGAGCTCGTGGCCTGGCTGATCGAGGAGCATCTGACGATGTCCACGGTCGCGCAGTCGCGCGACCTCTCCGACCGCAAGACCATCGAGAATTTCGCGGCCGTGGTGCAATCGGTCGAGCAGATGAAGCTGCTCACGATCCTCACCACCGCCGACATCCGCGGCGTCGGCCCGGGGGTGTGGAACGGCTGGAAGGCGCAGCTGCTGCGCTCGCTGTACTACGAGACCGAGCCGGTGCTGACCGGCGGCTTTTCGGAAGTCGACCGCGGCAAGCGCCTCGCGGCCGCACATGCCGAATTCCGCATGGCCTTCGCCGAATGGCCGGCAGACGAGCTCGATGCCTATATCGGCCGGCACTATCCGGCCTACTGGCTCAAGGTCGAGCTGCCGCGAAAGATCCGACACGCCCGTTTCGTCCGCTCCAGCGAGCAGGCCGGCCACAAGCTCGCGATCAATGTCGGCTTCGACGAGGTGCGCGGCGTCACCGAGCTGACGATCTTCGCCGCCGACCATCCCTGGCTGCTGTCGATCATCGCGGGCGCCTGTGCCTCGGCCGGCGCCAACATCGTCGACGCCCAGATCTACACCACGACCGACGGCCGCGCGCTCGACACGATCTCGATCTCGCGCGAATACGACCGCGACGAGGACGAGGGAAGGCGCGCCACCCGGATCGGCGAGATGATCGAGGACGTGCTGGAAGGCAAGCTGCGCCTGCCGGAGGTGGTGGCGCGGCGCACCGTGCGCAGCAAGGCGCGGCCTTTCGTGATCGAGCCGGAAGTGACCATCAACAACCAATGGTCCGACCGCTACACCGTGATCGAGGTGTCCGGCCTCGACCGGCCCGGCCTGCTCTACGAGCTGACCACCGCGATCTCGAAGCTCAACCTCAACATCGCCTCGGCCCATGTCGCGACCTTCGGCGAACGCGCGCGCGACGTGTTCTACGTCACCGACCTGCTCGGCGCGCAGATCAATGCACCGACGCGCCAGTCCGCGATCAAGAGCGCGCTGACCCATGTGATGGCCGGCGACAAGGCGGTTCAGCCGGCGGCGTGAGCCTCTCGTCATTCCGGGGCGCCGCGCAGCGGCGAACCCGGAATCTCGAGGTTCCGGGTTCGCCCTGTGGGCGCCCCGGAACGACGGAGCCCTCAAACCTCCACCCCCTCGTGCCGCAGCAGCCAGCGCTTGCGCTCCAGCCCGCCGCCGTACTTCACCAGCGAGCCATCCGCACCGATCAGGCGGTGACAGGGCAGCACCACGCTGATCGGATTGGAGCCGTTGGCATGGCCGACGGCGCGGACCGCTTTGGGCATGTCGAGCCTCGTGGCGAGCGCGCCATAGCTGAGCGTGGTGCCGGCGGGGATCTGCGCAAGCGCGGTCCAGACCTTGCGCTGGAACGGTGTGCCGGCGATGCGCCATACGATCGCTGAAAGCCGGCCGAGATCGCCTTCGAAATAACCCGACAGCGCGGTCCGCATGCTCGCGGGCGCGGGCTGGTCGCTGAGAGCCACAGCGCCATAATGCAGGCGCAACAGCTCGCGCATGCGGTGCTCGTAGTCGTCCCAGTCGAGCGCGCGCAGCGCGCCGTCGGCATCAGTGACGAGCAGGGCGATCCCGATCGGCGTCGCCAGCCGATCGAGGCCGAAGCGTTCCGGCAGGCTGGTTGATCGAGCGGCCATTGCGACACCATTTCATCCAAACACGTGTCGCACTTGCCATGCCGGGCGTGCTAGCGTCCACCCGAAAGCTGACGCTTTGGGGGAGCTCAACTTGATCCTGATCGCCAATGTCCTGGTGGCGCTGGTCGCCGCGCTGCACGCTTACTTCCTGATCCTGGAGATGTTCCTCTGGGACAAGCCGCTGGGCCTGAAGACCTTTCACAATACGCCCGAGAAGGCCGAAATCACCAAGGTGCTGGCCGCCAATCAGGGGCTCTATAACGGCTTCCTCGCCGCCGGCCTGATCTGGGGCCTGATCCACGGCAACCCGGCCTTTGCGTTCCAGATCAAGGCATTCTTCCTCCTCTGCGTGATCGTGGCCGGCGCTTACGGTGCGGCGACCGTCAGCACGCGCATCCTGCTCGTGCAGGCCCTGCCGGCGGCGGTCGCGCTGGCCGCATTGTTCCTGACCTGAGAGGCTACGGCGCAGCGCCACGATCCTTGCGCGGCGCCTGCCCTTCCTCCACAATCTTCGGCAGCGATGGCGACCGTTGCAAGCAACGGAAAACGACCGTCGACGAAAATTCCGTCAGGAGGAACAACCCAAAATGAACAATCGCAGAGCCTTCATAGCTGCCACGGCGGCGCTCGCCGTCGCGTTCTCCGCCAGCCAAGCCCTCGCCCAGAAGAAATATGACACCGGCGCGAGCGACACCGAGATCAAGATCGGCCAGACCGTGCCGTTCTCCGGGGCCTACTCCGTCTACGCCAATATCGGCAAGACCCAGGCCGCCTACTTCAAGATGATCAACGATCAGGGCGGCATCAACGGCCGCAAGATCAACCTGATCCAGTATGACGACGCCTACTCGCCGCCGAAGACGGTCGAACAGGTGCGCAAGCTCGTCGAAGGCGACGAGGTGCTGTTCACCTTCCAGATCATCGGCACGGCCGCGAACGCCGCCGTGCAGAAATATCTCAACGGCAAGAAGATCCCGCAGCTGCTGGCCTCGACCGGCGCCGCACGCTTCAACGATCCGCAGAACTATCCCTGGACCATCGCCTACAATCCCAACTACGTGTCCGAGGGACGCATCTACGCCAAATACATTCTCGCCAATCACCCCAATGCCAAGATCGGCGTGCTCTACCAGAACGACGACATGGGCCGCGACTATCTCGCCGGCCTCAAGAGCGGCCTCGGCGACAAGGCCGCAGGCATGATCGTCGGCGAGGTGTCGTACGAGGTCACCGACCCGACCGTCGATTCGCAGGTGGTCAAGCTGAAGTCACTCGGCGCCGATCTTTTCTACGATGCCTCGACGCCGAAGTTCGCGGCGCAGGCCATCAAGAAGGTGGCCGAGCTCGGCTGGACGCCGGTGCACATCCTCGACATCAATGCGAGTCCGATCTCGGCGACGCTGAAGCCGGCCGGCCTCGACATCTCCAAGGGCATCATCTCGACCCAATACGGCAAGGAGCCGAGTGACCCGCAGTGGAAGGACGATCCGGGTGTGAAGGCGTTCTTCGCCTTCATGGACAAGTATTTCCCCGAAGGCGACAAGCTCAACACGGTCAACACCTATGCTTATTCGGTCGCCGAGTTGCTGACGCAGGTGCTCAAGCAGTGCGGCGACGACCTGTCGCGTGAGAACGTGATGAAGCAGGTCGCCAACATCAAGGACTTCACCCCGAGCTTCGCGCTGCCCGGCATCAAGATCAACACCGGCCCGAACGATTATCGCGTCAACAAGCAGATGCAGATGATGAAGTTCAACGGCGAGCGTTGGGAGCTGTTCGGCCCGATCATCGAGGACAACGGCCCGTCGGGTTAGTTCTCTGCAAGACTTCGTAGGGTGGGTTAGCCTTGCGGCTGCGCGAAGCGCATCTGCTCCGGCGTAACCCACCACTGTCTCTATCCGCGGAAACAGAAGCGGTGGGTTGCGCCCGGCGGACTGCGCTTCGC
>NZ_JBFULT010000023.1:0-30046 GCF_054049755.1 Bradyrhizobium sp. P5_C11_2 | reverse complement strand
GCGCTCAACAGCACCGTGGGCGGTCTGACCATGGCCGACCTTGGATTGTCCTTCAACGAGAACAACGAGCTCGAGCTCGACACCTCGACGCTGTCGGACATCCTGAGCACAAATCTGAGCGGCGTGACCACCCTGTTGTCGGCCCAGACGACGACTTCGTCGAGCCAGCTCAGCGTCGTCAATACCGGAACCTCGCCGCAATCCTTCACCCTGGATCTGACGGTCGATTCCTCCGGCAATCTCAGCTCGGCCTCGGTCGGCGGCGATTCATCGCTCTTCACCGTCAGCGGCACCACGATCATCGGCGCCTCCGGTTCGATCTATGCCGGCATGGCCTTCACCTATAGCGGCTCGACCTCGCAGTCGATCACGGTGACATCGACCTCCGGCCTTGCTACGCAGCTCTATCAGATTGCGAAGAACTACTCGGCGTCGACCGGCGCGCTGCAAACGCAGATCACCAGTCTGACGACGCGCGACGGCGAGCTCCAGCAGAAGGTCGACGACATCAACAGCGCGGCGTCGACGCTGCAGTCGCAGCTCGAGACGCAATACGCGAAATACCAGGCGGCGATCGAGAGCGCCAACAGCACGCTAGATTATCTCAAGGCCCTGCTCAATTCCAGCTCGAGTGATTGATGATGCATAATCCGATGGCGTACATGGCCAACCAGGCCTATCGGGGAACGGCAACGAGCGTGCCGCCACTGAAGGCGGTCTCGATGCTGCTTGGCGGCACGATCACCTTTCTTCAGAAATCGGTCGCCGCGCAGGAGGCGCGCCGCTTCGAGGAGGGGCACGAGCACCTGATGAAGGCGACCGCGATTCTGCGCGGGCTGAGCCACAATCTCGATTTCACCAACGGTGGCGCGGTGGCGGAGCATCTGTTCCAGACCTACAACGCCCTGATCCTGGCGAGCCACAAGGCCTACGGCCGCCCACAGGTACGCKAGAGTTTCCGGCGCATCATCGCCGCTTTGACCGAGCTGCGGGAGGCCTGGGACCAGGTCGATGCGACCATGCGCGGCGGCAAGGCGGTGCCGGCCGATTCGGCCCGCCAGGGCTGAAAAGCTCGGGCTCCCCCATGCCGAGTGGTTCCGGCGATCGTCCGGCCTGCAATCTCCACCGCTTTCCGTCGTGCTGCGGGCGCTTTTGGCGCCTGGGTCCGCCGAAATCCCGTTTCCGCCACGGCTGCAATGCGTTATGACGGGCCTGACCGAGGCGGGATCGGCGGGCGATGGACGTCACCGAGTTTGAGCAATTGATCGATCGGCTGGGCGAGGACCTCTCGCTCTGGCCCGATGACCGGCGCTTGCCCGCCGAGGAGCTGCTGGCGCGATCGTCCGCTGCGCAAGCGCTGCTGGAAGAGGCATGCGCCTTGCGCCGCGCCCTCGCAGCCCCGCCGGTGCGAGCGCCCGCAGGCCTCGCCGACCGCATCGTCGCCGCGGCTGCGAAAATGAAGGACGACACCGCCGAGCCGCGCACCGAAGGCGAGACGGCGGAGAGCTGAAGGGCTCTCGACGTGTCCTAGCGACGCACACATTCTCGTATCCCTTTGAAGACCACTGTATGGGCGTGTCGCGCGCACAGTGAGGCGCGACGGCCGTTCTTCAAACTCGCCGTCGTCCCCGGCGAAGGCCGGGACCCATAACCCCAAATGCTTGTGGCGCGAAGACTCCCACTCCGAGTCTTCGCAAAACTACTCCCTGTGGTTATGGGTCCCGGATCGGCGCTTCGCTACTGGACAGCGCTTCGCGCTGCCAGGCGCTACGCTTGTCCGGGACGACGAGGGGAGGGTGCGAATCCCCGCCTGAATTCGCACGCCCACGCGTTTCATCAGCACACAGATTTCAAGCGCCGCCAGCCGACATCTTTGTCGCCGGAGGCGCGGGGAAGCCGGAGTTTTCTGATGACCGTTTCCGCAACGAGTTCCGCGTCGACCGCCACGACGACGTCGTCGTCGTCGAGCACGTCGTCCAGCTCGACGCTGACATCGAGCGATTTCCTGACCCTGCTGGTCAGCGAGCTCCAGAACCAGAATCCGCTGGATGCGACCTCGACCACCGACCTCGTCAATCAGCTCACCTCCTACGCCAATTTCACCTCCCAGCAGTCGATCAACTCCAGTCTCACTTCGCTCGCGGGTTCGTTCTCGAGCCTCGTGACGCTCAACTCGGTCAACTATATCGGCCACACCGTCGAGGCGAAGACGGACACTACGACGCTGAGCAACGGCTCGGCGACGTTCGGCTACTCGTTGTCATCGGCCGCCTCGAACGTCTCGATCAGCATTCAGGACTCCTCGGGCAACACGGTGTGGACCGGCACCGGGACCGGCAATGCCGGATCTAACAGCTTCACCTGGGACGGCAAGGACTCCAGCGGCAACCAGCTCACCGACGGCGGCCAGTACACGATCTCGGTGACCGCGACGAATTCCACCGGCAATTCGGTCCTCAGCTACACGACCGTTACTGGCAAGGTGACCGGCATCGACACCTCGACCTCCACGCCCTCGCTCACCGTGAACGGCGTGTCCGTCAGCGCCGCCAACATCATCGGCGTCACGTCCTGATCACTTCCGGAGTTCTATCATGAGTCTCAGCGGCGCATTGTCCTCGGCGATCTCGGCGCTCAGCGCGCAGAGCCAGTCCCTGTCGATGATCAGCGATAACATCGCCAATTCCGACACGACCGCCTACAAGACGACGTCCGGAATGTTCGACGCGCTCGTGACCGCATCGAGCAATACGACCTCCTATGCCTCGGGCGGCGTCACCGTCTCCGGCCGCGCCAACATCACCCAGCAGGGCCTGCTGGCCGCGACCTCCAACGCCACCGACGTCGCGATCCAGGGGTCTGGCTTCTTCGCGGTGACCGACGCAACGTCGGGCGGCACTGTCTCCTACACCCGCAACGGCGCCTTCACGACCGACAATGCCGGCTATCTCGAGAACAACGGCTATTACCTCGAAGGCTGGCGCACCGACGCCGACGGCAATGTCGTCGGCAGCGAGTCGGCGAGCAATCTCGAGGCCATCAACACCCAGGTCGCCTCGACCAGCGGCAGTGCCACCACCAAGACCACGATCGCGGCCAACCTGCCGTCGGATGCCGCGACCGGCGACACCTATACCAGCTCGATGACGGTCTACGATTCGCTTGGCGCGGCGAATTCGATGCAGATCACCTGGAGCAAGACCGGGACCAACACCTGGAGTGCGAGTTTTGCCAATCCGACGTCGGCGTCGGACACCACGACCGCGACCGGCACGGCTTCGGGTACGATCGACATCACCTTCAACAGCGACGGCTCGCTGGCCGGCACCAGCCCGGACCCGGCAACCGTCTCGATCACAGGCTGGACCGATGGCGCGGCCGACAGCACCATCACCATGGCCCTCGGTACCGCCGGCAAGACCGACGGGCTGACGCAATACGCTTCCGGCGAGACCACGCCGTCCGTCAACGTCACCAGCATCGACTCGGACGGTCTGTCCTACGGCAAGCTGTCCAGCATCTCGATCGGCAAGAACGGCGTGGTCGACGCCACCTACTCCAACGGTCAGACGATCGCGATCTACAAGATCGCGGTGGCGACTTTCGCCGCGCCCGACGGCCTGTCCGTCTCCAGCGACGGGATCTATTCGGCGACCGTGACGTCGGGAAACGCCTCGTTGCAGGGCTCCGGCGAGAATGGCGCGGGCACGATCTACGGCAGCGAGCTGGAATCCTCGACCACCGACACCTCTAGCCAGTTCTCCAACATGATCTCGGCGCAGCAGGCCTATTCCGCGGCCTCGCAGGTCATCTCGACCGTCAACAAGATGTACGACACCCTGATCTCGGCGATGAGGTGAGCGATGCGCAGCGAACAGGCCAATGCTGCCGGAGAGGCGCTGCTGCGGCGGCTGCAACGGCTGGTGGCGCGGGTCGCGATCGCCAAGGGCGGCAATCGCAGGCAATTGCTCGCGCTGATCGACGACGTCGAGACGGCCCGCCGCGGCCTGTTGCGGGAATGCGCGGAGGTCGAGGGCGAGATGAGGCAGGCCACCGCCAGGGCGACCGCGATCGGCGCTTACCTGCGCAACTCGCAGGCTGGCCGCGGCAAACGGAATAACTAGAAGAAGGCGATGACCATGACTGTAGCTCAAGCCACGAGGACGGGCGCCGCAAATGGCGACATGCGGATCAAGTCGCTGATCGCGCTCATCGACGTCCTGACCGCGCTGGTCGCCGAGGAGAATGCGGAGCTCGCCAAGGGCCTGCCGGCTTCGCGCCTGAAGCAGGTCGACGAGAAGAACCGGCTGGCGGAGGTTTTCGAACGGACCGTTGCCGAGTGCGCGGCGGGGACGACMAGCCTGAACGTATCGGATCGGATCCTGCGTGAGCAGCTCATGGAGCGGATCCTGAAGCTGCGCGCGGCGATGGACGAGAACCTGGTGCGGCTGCGCGCGGCGATCGAGGCCAGCAACCGGCGGATCGAGGCCGTCATGCAGGCGATCCGCGAGCAGATCGCGGCGGTGTCGCCCTATGGCGCCTCCGGCCGCGTCGCCGCACGCGCCGTCTCCAGCGGCACCAGCCGCAGCGCCTGACGATTCGAGGGGTTCGCCGTGTCACTCAATATCGCACGATCGATCGCCTTCAGCGGGCTGTCGGCCACGTCGGTGCAGCTCAGCGTGACGTCGTCGAACATCTCGAATGCCGACACGACGGGCTATACCGAGAAGACCGCGAACCAGTCGAGCAGCGTCACCAACGGCGTCGGCACCGGCGTCACGGTGACCGGCATCACCTCGACGGTCGACAAGCTGCTGTTGAAGTCGCTGGTCGGTGCGACCTCCGATCTCGGCTCGGCCGACACGACCAGCACCTATCTGACCTCGCTCGAAAAGCTCTACGGCTCGACCAGCGGCACCGGCGACAGCTCGACCGGAACCTCGCTCGCCAACAGCATTGCCTCGCTGGAATCGGCGCTGTCGGCGCTGGCGAGCACGCCGAGCAGCGCGTCGCTGCAATCCAACGTCGTCAGCGCGCTCGACGACGTCGCCAGCCAGTTGCGGGAGACGTCGAGCGGCATCCAGAAGCTTCGCGCCGACGCCGACCAGGACATCTCGTCCTCGATCGACGGCGTGAATTCGGATCTGCAAGAGATCGCGGACCTCAACGCCGCGATCAAGCAGACGGCGGCGGCCGGCCAGTCGACCGCGGATCTGGAGGACCAGCGCAACACCGCGCTCCAGGACGTCGCCTCCAAGATGAACATCAGCTATTTCACGGCGTCGAACGGCGATCTCCAGATCTATACCACGTCCGGCCAGGCGCTGGTCGACAGCAGCGCGCATACGATCAGCTATACTGCCGCGTCGAATGTGACATCATCGACGACTTACACAGCCGGCTCCTCGTCGAGCGGCTTCAGCGCGATCACGGTGAACGGGGTCGACATCACCTCCCAGATCACCGGYGGCGACATCGGCGCGCTGGTCACGCTGCGCGACAAGACCCTGCCGGCGGCGCAGTCCCAGCTCGACCAGCTCGCGCAGCAGCTCGCTTCCGCGATGAACGGCATTTCGAACAGCGCCTCCTCAGTGCCGGCCCCCACCAGCCTGACCGGCACGACGGCCGTCACCAGCAGCGCCGCGCTCTCCGCCACCGGCACGGTGCGCATCGCCGCCACCGACCAGAGCGGCAATCTGGTCTCGTACGGCGATCTCGACCTCTCGTCCTATTCCACGGTCGGCGATCTCGTCACCGCGATCAACGGCATCTCCGGACTGTCCGCATCGGTCGATTCGGACGGCCACCTCTCGATCACGGCGACCGGCTCAGGCAACGGCGTCGCCATCAACGAGATGACGAGCTCGGTGGGAAGCTCCGGCGAAGGATTTTCGGAGTATTTCGGCCTCAACGATCTGGTGACGGGAACGAGTGCGTCGGATATCGCGGTCAACAGCAAGATCCTGTCCGGAACCAACGAGCTTCAGCTCGCGACACTGGACTCCTCGTCGAGCCCAGCGGTCGGCAGCACGGTGCTGTCGTCGGGGTCCGCCACCGTCGTCAATGCCTTCTACGACGCCCTGACGGAGTCCCGGACATTTTCGTCCACCGGCGGGCTCGCCGCTACCACTGGCTCCCTTGCCGATTATGCCTCGACCATCGTCGCCGAGGTCGCGAGCAAGTCGTCRCAGGCGTCCACCAACTACACCGCCAAGGAGACCGCGCAGTCGACCTATGCGGACTCGCTGTCGTCGCAGTCCGGCGTCAACCTCGACGAGGAATCGGCGAAGCTCAGCACGCTCCAGAACAAATATTCGGCGGCTTCCGCGTTGATCCAGGCCATCAACTCCATGTACTCGGCGCTGCTCTCCGCCGTGCAGTCGACCTAGAGGGGCAGTAGCCATGGTGGCGATGCGGGTCGCGACTTTCGCGCAGTCGAACAAGATGATCGCCGACGCGATGCGCGTGCAGTCGGTCATGGCCGGGAAGCAGGTCCAGGAATCGTCGGGCGTGGTCTCGAGCGATTTCGGCGGCTACGGCTCGGGCGCGCAGCACGTCGTCAACCTCCAGGTCTCGGTGACGCGCGCGCAATCCTATATCGATGCCGCCACGCTCGCAGACAGCAAGGTCCAGGTGATGTATTCGGCGGTCGGCTCGATGACCGACATCCTCACCCAGCTCCGGTCCCAGCTCAGCGCCGCCTCGACCGGAAGCTCGACCGAGACGAACTCGGTGATCAGCTCCGCCCAGCAGATGCTGGAGCAGATGGGTTCGCTCATGAACACGCAATATGACGGCCAGTACGTCTTTGCCGGCGGCAAGACCGACACGGCGCCGGTCGATCTCACCAGCTTTTCGACCGGCACCGGCTCCACCACGACGGCAGACACCAGCTACTATGATGGCGACGACGAGATCGCCTCGGTGCGCGTCGGTGCCGACGAGACCGTGTCCTATGGCGTCACCGCCGACAATTCGGCGTTCGAGGAGGTGATGCGCGTCCTGAAATTCGTGGCGAACAGCACCTCGCTGTCGTCCGCGGACATCTCCAGCGCACTCGATCTCGCCAGCACGGCGCTCGACGACACGGCGGCGGTGCAGGCCAGGCTTTCCAGCGCGGCGTCCTCGATCGAGACGGCGAGCGCCCGCCAGACCGACTACAAGAGCTATGCCGAGACGTTGTCGAGCGACCTCACCAGCGTCGACGTCGCCGCCATTACGGCGGAGCTCTCGACCTACGAGTCGCAACTGACCGCGTCCTACTCGGCGCTTGGCAAGATACTCAGCCTGAATCTCGCGAGCTACCTGAAATAGGCCGGCCTATTCGGCGGCGATCCGTTCCATCGCCATGGCGCGGAGCCGGGCGCGCTGGATCTTCACGCCATTGGCGCTGTCGGTGATGGGGAAGGCGTCCACGACGTAAAGGCGGGCCGGGACCTTGTAGCCGGCGAGCCGCTCGCGCAGGCGCGCGACCAGAACATCCTGCTGTGGCGGCTCTTGGTGTGGATCTTGGGTCGGAATCACAAAAGCGACGCAGCGCGCCTGTCCCTTCAGGTCGATGGCAACCACCTGGGCGTCGGCAATGCCGGGGCAGGATTTGAGCTCGTCCTCGATCTCGCCGGGCGCGACCAGGAAGCCGCCGAGCCGCATGGCGTCGCCCGCGCGGGTCTCGTAGACGAACGATCCGTCGCCGCGCAGGCGGCCGATGTCGCCGGTCCGGAAGAAGCCGTCGGTGGTGAGCGCGTCGCGCGTGGCTTGCGGATTGTTGAAATAGCCGAGGAAGCGCGACGGTGCGCTGATCTCGATCTCGCCGGAAACGCCGGTCGCGGCCAGCTCGCCCGTCTCGGTGTCGCGCACGCGGACTTTTGCCTCGGGCGACATCGGCCAGCCGCCACCCTCGACGCGGTCAGCGAAGGTGTCGCTGGCGCGGCCGATCGAGAACAGCGCCTGCACCTCGCTCGAACCGTAGAGGCCGAACAGCGGCATGCCGCGCGCCTCCGCCTCCGCGGCCAGCTCGCGCCAGCCGGGCTGGAACGCAGCGAAGCCGAACGCTTCAGCCTGCGGGAACGGACGCGGCAAATCAGTCAGCGCCAAAATGCGGCGGAACATCTCGTCCGAGCCGAAGGCATGCGTGATCTTGTGCCGGCCGAGAATGTTCAGCGCCGGCGCCGCCTCGAAGGCGTCCAGCACATGGATCGTCACACCGGCGGCGAGGAAGGCGAGCAGGCTGGTCATGCCAAAGGTGCCGCAGAACGGCAGCATGGCCAGCAGCGAATGACGCTGCGGCGAGAGCGCAAGCGCCCTGGCGACGGAGGTGGCGTGCGAGGCCAGCGTCCGCTGCGAATGCGCCACGAGTTTGGGACCCTTGGTCGTGCCCGAGGTCGTGTAGAGCAGGACCGGCAGGTCGGCATCGTCCTGGGCCGGGGGCGCCGGCGGATAGGGCTTGTCGAAGGCATCGAACCGCACGCAGGGCCAGTGCGCGGGGATCGCGTCCGCGCCGACCACCGCGAGCTCTTGCAGCGCGGGCACGTCGGCCTTGGGGACGTCGGCAAGAATCGCCGCGAAATCGATCGAGCGGAACGCGGCTTCGACCACCATCAGCCTGGCGCCGGACACCTTGAGCAGATGCGCGACCTCGGCGCTGCGGTAGCGGGTGTTGACGGCGGCGACGACCGCGCCGAGGCGGGCGGCGGCGAACAGCAGCGCGATCCATTCGACCCGGTTGACCAGCCAGACCGCGACCACGTCGCCTCTACCGATGCCTTGCGCAGCAAGCCAGGCGGCGGTCTGCTCGACCTTTCCGAGAAATTCGGTGCGAGAGACGGGTGTGCCGTCGACGACGAAGGCGGGACCGGCGGTCTCGGACCCGATCAGCGCGTGCAGTGAAAAATCCTCGGCGTGCATGGCGACCGGAGTAACCCGATCGCGCAAAGCTGTCTACTTGGTGCCGAACATCCGGTCGCCGGCATCGCCGAGGCCCGGCACGATGTAGCCGTGGTCGTTGAGCCGCTCATCGATCGCGGCGGTCCAGACCGGCACGTCGCCATGCTCCTGCTGGAACCGTTTGATGCCTTCGGGCGCGGCCAGCAGGCACACGAAGCGGATGTCGCGGGCGCCGCGCGCCTTGAGCAGGGACGCGCCGGCGCAGGCCGAATTGCCGGTCGCCAGCATCGGATCCATCAGGATCACGGTACGGTCGGACAGGTCCTGCGGCGCCTTGAAGTAATATTCCACCGCCTGCAACGTCTGGGGATCGCGGTAGAGCCCGATATGGGCGATGCGCGCCGACGGCATCAGCGCCAGCATGCCGTCGAGGAAGCCGACGCCCGCGCGCAGGATCGGTGCCAGCGTGAGCTTCTTGCCGGCGATCTTCGGCGCCAGCATCGGGGCGATCGGCGTCTCGATCTCGACCAGCTCCAGCGGCAGGTCGCGCGTCACCTCGTAGCAGAGCAGCATCCCGATCTCGTTCAGGATCTCGCGAAAGCTCTTGGTCGAGCGGTCCTTCTCCCGCATCAGGGAGAGCTTGTGCTGGACCAGGGGGTGGGCGACGACGTTGACGTTGCTGGTGCTCATGAAACCGATCTACACGGTTCCGTGAAACTGCGCCAGATCGGGCGGGCATTTTCCGCGGGATACGAGGCCTCGAGCAGGCGTCGCAACCGCCGCGCGGGCCCGGTTGCTTGCCTCGTAGGCAGCCATGGTCAATTCGCGGTCGATCGCCGCGCGCGTGGCGATGTGGAGCTAAACCCCGAGCCCGCGTGCGAGAAGCGTGATCACGAGCGTCAGGATCGCGCCCCAGACCAGGCTCAGCGTCATGGTCAGGATTGTCGTGGTGACCGCATGCTCCAGATTTCCCTTGAGGAGCTGCATGCTAGCCGTCCGAAGCTGGCGCTGCGGTGAGGCGCATGCCGAACAGCAACGCACCCATCAGCGCGACCAGGACGGCGATCTTGAGCTCGATCATGTCCGCCGCCTTGCGGCCACGCGCGCGAGCAGTTGCCTGGCACCCGCCAGCAATCGCGTGGCCAGCACGATCAGCGGATTGCCGCGGTTCTCGATGTCGAGCTCAAAAGTCTCGGTGGGAAACACCAGCGCGCATGTTGCCGGCCTGCTGTGCCGGTTGGCGAAATCGACCGCCGAGCTCTTGAACAGGAACAGGCCGCCGATGCGTCCGCTCGCTTCCCGGGCGACCCAGAGGCCGGCCGTGTTGCGCCCGACGAAGAAGGCGGGAATGGAGGCGCTGACGACATCGGGATCGAGCGGCTTGAGCGGCACCTGCGTCTGCCGGGCTTCGGGTCCGCGACGAGCAGCTTGGAAAGCTATCGCCGCCATGGCGGCCTCCTCACACATCTGCAAAGTCATGATGATGTGCCATGTCGGTCAGGCGTGAAGGTGCCAGACATAGATCGCGGTCTTCAGCGCGATGAACGCGGTGAGCACGGTGCCCATCGAGAGCAGGGCCAGTGCGCTCAGCGCGAGGCGCTTGAGCTGGGCCTTGCGTTCCTTCGAGATTCGCGGCCGTTGTTCGACCTCGTCGAAGGGCCGGTCAAAGCCATGTGTCAGCATCGACATTTTGGAAGTCCTTGTCCGTGGCGCGGCGAAACGGCCGCTCCATTCCACCTCGTATGATGTCGATCGCCGCGTAGGATTGCGAGATGAGCGCCGAGGCCGCCGTATAGGAATGTCATAAAGACGCCGATCGCCGCGACGGCAGCCCTCTGAACAGGTCGGGATTGCGCTTCGGTCGAGCCTGAGACGATGCGGGGGCCGAAAGCGTCATCCCGATGGCAGCGGCAAAGGCGAGCCGCAATCGCGGTTCCTCGATCTGCTCGCAGAAGCATTGCAGGGTCGCTTCCGCATTCTGTTGCTGACCGCTGATGGCCGCACAGAGCTGGGAGCTGGTTCGCCGGAAGAAGTGGAGAGAGTCCTCGGTGCTGTGGYGGCCGCCCTGACGATCGAGCTCAGCCGCGAGTGCCGCGACATTGAGCCTGTCGGAATCATCCAGCGTCACGGCAAAGCGCAGCAGCGCCAGCTTCCAGGCGCGGAGCAGCCTATGGGGTCCTTCGACTGATTGCAGCATGCGATATCCGGATCGCCCTCGACGCGTCAGGCTCTGATGCTGTCGATCAGCTCCTCATCGGCGATCGCGGCGAATGCTCGTACCACCTCTCTCCGCGCGGCCGCGTCCAGCGGCACAATCGGCAGCCGTGTCTCTGCCGACATCAGGCCAAGCACGCTGAGGGCGTATTTGAGCGCCGCCGGGCTCTCCCTGGAGAGGCAGACGATGAGCGGAACGAGGCGCCTGTGCAGGTAGCGCGCGGACTGCAGGCGGCCCTGCCTGACGTGCGAGTAGATGGTACGGCAGAGATCCGGCGCGACGTTGGCAATCTCCGAGATCGCGCCGTCGCCGCCATCCGCGATGAAGCCGAAAGTGGTGGCGTCGTCGCCGGACAGCAGGCGAAAGCCCGCCGGCAGGTGTCGGGCGAGGCGCAGCGGGCGGGTGATGTCACCGCTGCCATCGCGCAGGCCCACGAACCGGCGGGATTCGACGAGACGCAGAAGCGTCTCGTCGGCGAGCGGGCGCAGCGTGCGCGAGGGAACATCGTGCAGGATCATCGGCAAACCGATCGAACCGGAAATGGCGCGAAAGTGCGCCAGCATCCCCTCCTGCATCGGCTTGTTGTAGGCCGGCACCACCGACATGACGGCATCGGCACCGGCCGCCTCCGCCCGCCGCGCGAGTTCGATGGCATGGCCGGTCGCATTCGACATCGCGCCGGCGATGACCCGCACGCGGCCGCGGACGACGTCGATGGCGGTGCGAATGACGAGCTCCTGCTCGGCCGGCGAGAGCGTCGGCGCCTCGCCGGCCGTCTCGCAGACCACGAGCGCGGGAACGCCGGCGGCGACCTGCCGCTCGCAGAGTGCGGCGAACGCCTCGAGGTCGATCGCATCCGCCGCATCGAACGGGGTCGGCATGTCCGGGATGAAGCCGGTGAACCAGGCTGAGGGAGGGATGAACATGGCTTTTCGCCTGAAGGCGCCGGCTCAGGCGGCGCGCCGCGAGATATCGCTGTTGGGGCTCTTGCCCATGTCGAGCTCGATCTCGCGCGGCAGCTCGACGATGGTCTCCGGATGCTGCCCGTTCTCGAACAGCGCGTATTTGATGGCCTGGGCGCGGCTGACGAACAGGCCGCCATAGAGGCCGTTCTGCTCCTGCGCGACCCATTGTCCCCTGTGGTTACGGCCGATGAAAACGATGGTCGAAGGGGAGCTGCACGAGGGAGGTTCGACGAGTTTCATTTACTTATTCCTTCCGATTGACGGAGGTGGCGGGCGCGAGCCCGCAACCGTTCGATCAATATCAGTTCAAGCGAATATGATTTCGAGTGAGGCCGCGCGACGATCTCATAGGAAGCTCATAAAGCCGGCCGCTCAGGCCACATCATTGGCGATGTGGACCAGCGCGAACAGCGCGCCGAAGGCGACAGCTTCGTCCCAATGATTGAGCGCCGCGCCGAACAGCGGCTCGCGCCTGATGAGGCCGGCGAGGGCGCACAGGATAATCGACATCCAGAGCAGGGCGGCGAGGCTTCGGCCAAAGCCGATGCTGCCGAATGCGGCAAAGGTGGCGAGCAGCGCGATGCGGACGGCAAATCGAGCCATCACGCGCGTCGGGCTCAGCGTGCGCGGCATGTCCGGAGATTGCGACAAGGCCAAATCCCGTTTGGCATCCTAGCCGAAATTATCGCAGCCGACCGGTTCGTAGAGCGGGTCCAGGGTCGGGCGCACGGAGGGGACGCTGGGCCGCGACACCTCCACGGCCAATGCTCGCACCTCGACGAAGGCCGACAGCAGGGCGAGGGCGAGATCGGTGTGGTGGGCTTCGACCGCGGCGTCCAGCCAGTCCGGCAATTCGCGTTCACGCGACAGCGCGCAATGCCACTCGCCTTCGTCATAGGCGATGCGGCGGACCTGCCACAGCGGCAGCTCGACAGCCATCAGCGCCAGCGCGGCATCAGTCCAGGCCTCCGCATCGATCAGGCGCATGACGTGCGTCGAGCGCTCGCTCTGTCCGGGCGAAGCAAGGCGCCGGCAGGCGAGATCAATGATCTCGCGCATCAGTGGCCGTGTCATCGTATGCGCATTGCGCAGGCGTTCGCCGAGCGAAGGTGGATCGTAGCGTCGGAGTGCGGCGGTCATGTAGGCCTCCTGGAATTGGTGTCGGTCAGTCGGCCGGCATTCCCAAGATGGCTGGAAGGGCATTTGAAAACGAGATGAGAAGGGGGCGGGAGATATAAGGATTTCATAAGTGCCCGTGCTTCCGGGCGAGAAGCACGGACGGCGCCCATTCCCGACTGTCGTCTCTGCCGCAGGTGGAGTCCTATACAAACAGGCTTTTTGAAAAGACCCTGGCCGCGGTCTGCCGTAACAATCGGTGGCGATGGTGATGGTGGACCGCGTCGCTGTGCCGCCTCTCCGCACGACCGCCTGGAATGCGTTGTCGGTGTCACATGCCGCCGGTCGCGACGTGCCGGCCTTTATGAGATTCCTATAACTTCGCCATAGGCCTCATCTCGAAAACCTATGTGCGCGATGGCACTTCATCGCGGTGAAAGTTCCGGCCGGGCGCCGCGCGAGACGCGTTGCATTCGGGCGCGGCAAGCGGTCCGCCGGGGCCAGACACAGGTTGCGCCGGATATCGTCTCGTAATGAGGAGTATCGCCATGATGGACATTCTGATGCTGGCGCTGGGCTTCGGCTTCTTCGCGCTCGCGATCGGCTACACCTACGCCTGCGAACGGCTTTGATGGAGCGGACCATGATCTTCGATTATTCGCTCGCCAGCGCCGTCTCGCTCGGCCTGCTGTTCTACCTCACTTACGCGTTGCTGCGGCCCGAGCGGTTCTGATCCGTGCTGCTGCTTGTCAAATTGCTGTTGGCCGACGCCACGCTCGTCGCCTGCCTGCTTGCGCTGCTCCTGCCGCTCCTGCGCCGGACACAAAGCCTAAAGGGTTAATGCCATGACTATGATCGGTTGGCTCCAGATCATTCTTTATTGCGCCATCGTCGTTGCGCTGACCAAGCCGCTCGGCTGGTACATGACGCGCGTGTTCAACGGCGAGCGGACGTTCATGTCGCCGGTGCTGCGCCCGATCGAGGCCGGCATCTACTGGTTTTCCGGCGTCGACGAGAGGCGCGAGCAGCATTGGCTGACCTATACGGTCTCCATGCTGCTGTTCCATATCGGGGGCTTCCTCATCATCTACGGCGTGATGCGGCTCCAGGCCGTGCTGCCCTTCAATCCGGCCGGGCAGGGTGCGGTCGCCCAGGATCTCTCCTTCAACACCGCGATCTCCTTCATCACCAACACCAACTGGCAGAACTACGGCGGCGAGAGCACGATCTCGTACCTCGTGCAGATGCTTGGTTTGACGCACCAGAACTTCCTGTCGGCGGCAACCGGCATTGCGCTCGCGGTCGCCCTGATCCGCGGCTTCTCGCGCGCCTCGATGCGCACGGTCGGCAATTTCTGGGTCGACGTCACCCGCACCACGCTCTATGTGCTGCTGCCGATCTGCGTCGTCTACACGCTGTTCCTGGTCTGGCAGGGCATCCCGCAGACGCTGGGGCCGTATGTCGAGGCCACGACGCTCGAAGGCGCCAAGCAGACCATCGCGCTTGGCCCCGTCGCCTCGCAGGTCGCGATCAAGATGCTCGGCACCAATGGCGGCGGCTTCTTCAACGCCAACGCCGCGCATCCTTTCGAGAATCCGACCGCGCTGTCGAACTTCATCCAGATGCTGTCGATCTTCGCGATCGGCGCGGCGCTGACCAACGTGTTTGGTCGCATGGTCGGCAACCAGCGCCAGGGCTGGGCAATCCTGTCCGTGATGGGCGTGCTGTTCCTCGCCGGTGTCGCCGTCACCTATTGGGCCGAAGCCAACGGTACCTCGACGCTGCATGCGCTCGGCCTGACCGGCGGCAACATGGAGGGCAAGGAGGTGCGCTTCGGCATCGTCGCGTCGTCGCTGTTCGCCGTGATCACGACGGCGGCGTCCTGCGGCGCGGTCAATGCCATGCATGACAGCTTCACCGCGCTCGGCGGCATGATCCCGCTGATCAACATGCAGCTCGGCGAGATCATCATCGGCGGCGTCGGCGCCGGCCTCTACGGCATGCTGCTGTTCGTCGTGCTCGCGATCTTCGTGGCGGGCCTGATGGTCGGCCGCACGCCGGAATATGTCGGCAAGAAGATCGAGGCGCGCGAGGTCAAGATGGCGATGCTCGCGATCCTGGTGCTGCCGCTGATGTATCTCGGCTGGACCGCGGTCGGCGTGGTCTATCCGGCGGCGGTCGCCTCGATGGCGAATGCCGGGCCGCACGGCTTCACCGAGGTGCTCTACGCCTTCACCTCGGCGACCGGCAACAACGGCTCGGCCTTTGCGGGCCTCACCGGCAACACGCTGTTCTACAACCTCACGCTCGCAAGCGCGATGTTCGTCGGCCGCTTCTTCATGATCGTCCCGGCGATGGCGATCGCGGGTTCGCTGGCCGCCAAGAAATCCATTCCGCCGTCGGCGGGCACATTCCCGACCACCGGCGGCCTGTTCGTCGGCCTCGTGGTCGGCGTGATCCTGATCATCGGCGGCCTGACCTTCTTCCCGGCGCTCGCGCTCGGCCCGATCGTCGAGCAGCTCGCGATGAACGCCGGCCAAGTCTTCTGATCGACAAGTCTTCTGATCGACAGCCTTCTGATTGTTTGGAGTGACCTCCATGGATACCATGAAACTGCAAAAACGCGCTTCCGTCTCGGCGATGCTCGATCCCAAGATCGTCGTGCCCGCGATCCGCGCTGCCTTCACCAAGCTCGATCCGCGGCTGATGATCAAGAACCCCGTGATGTTCGTGGTCGAGATCGTGGCCGCGCTCACCACGGTGATCTTCCTGCGAGACCTCGTCACGGGTGGCGAGAACCTCGGCTTCACCTTCCAGATCATCCTCTGGCTCTGGTTCACCGTGCTGTTCGCCAATCTCGCCGAAGCGGTCGCCGAAGGCCGCGGCAAGGCGCAGGCCGAATCGTTGCGCAAGACCCGCACCGAGAGCCAGGCCAAGCTGCTGACCGGCACCGGCCAGACCTTCAAGCTCGTGCCCGGCACGAGCCTCAAGGTCGGCGACATCGTGCTGGTCGAGGCCGGCGATACCATTCCCTCCGACGGTGAGGTGATCGAGGGTGTCGCGTCCGTCAACGAGGCCGCCATCACCGGCGAGTCCGCGCCCGTCATCCGAGAATCCGGCGGCGACCGCTCGGCGGTGACCGGCGGCACGCAGGTGCTGTCCGACTGGATCCGCGTCCGCATCACGGCAGCCCAGGGCTCGACCTTCATTGACCGCATGATCAAGCTGGTCGAGGGCGCCGAACGACAGAAGACGCCGAACGAGATCGCGCTCAACATCCTGCTGGCTGGCCTCACCATCATCTTCGTGTTCGCCACCGTCACCATTCCGAGCTACGCGGCCTATGCCGGCGGCTCGATCTCGGTGGTCGTGCTGGTCGCGCTGTTCGTGACGCTGATCCCGACCACGATCGGCGCGCTGCTGTCGGCGATCGGCATCGCCGGCATGGACCGCCTGGTCCGCTTCAACGTGCTGGCGATGTCGGGACGCGCGGTGGAAGCCGCCGGCGACGTCGACACGCTGCTGCTCGACAAGACCGGTACGATCACGCTTGGCAACCGCCAGGCCACCGCGTTCCGCCCCGTTCGCGGCGTGACCGAGCAGGAGCTCGCGGACGCGGCCCAGCTCGCCTCGCTGGCGGACGAGACGCCGGAAGGTCGCTCCATCGTCGTGCTGGCGAAGGAGAAATACGGCATCCGTGGCCGAGACATGGCCGAGCTTGGCGCCACTTTCATCCCGTTCACGGCGCAGACCCGCATGAGCGGTGTCGATGCCGGCGGCTCGTCGGTGCGCAAGGGCGCGGTCGATTCGATGCTGAACTATGTCGGTGGCGGTGCAACGCTGGCGGTTGCGTCCGGCAACACCGCCCGCGCCATCCAGCCTGCGGTGCTCTCGGAGGTCGGCCGCGAGGTCCAGGCCATTGCGGACGAGATCTCCAAGGCCGGCGGCACGCCGCTTGCGGTCGCCAAGGACGGCAAGCTGCTCGGCGTCATCCAGCTCAAGGACATCGTCAAGGGTGGTATCCGCGAGCGCTTTGCCGAGCTGCGCCGCATGGGCATTCGCACCGTCATGATCACCGGCGACAATCCGATGACGGCGGCCGCGATCGCGGCGGAAGCCGGCGTCGACGACTTCCTGGCGCAGGCAACCCCCGAAGACAAGCTCAAGCTGATCCGTGACGAGCAGGCCAAGGGCAAGCTGGTCGCCATGTGCGGCGACGGCACCAATGACGCGCCTGCGCTCGCCCAGGCCGACGTCGGCGTCGCCATGAACACCGGCACCCAGGCCGCGCGCGAGGCCGGCAACATGGTCGACCTCGACTCCAACCCGACCAAGCTGATCGAGGTGGTCGAGATCGGCAAGCAGCTCCTGATGACGCGCGGTGCGCTGACGACCTTTTCGATCGCCAACGACGTCGCAAAATACTTCGCGATCATCCCGGCGATGTTCCTCGCGTTCTACCCGCAGCTCAACGTGCTCAACGTCATGAACCTGTCGAGCCCGCAGAGCGCCATCCTGTCGGCGATCATCTTCAACGCGCTGATCATCATCGGGCTGATCCCGCTGGCGCTGAAAGGCGTCGCCTATCGCGCAGTCGGTGCCGGCGCGCTGCTCCGGCGCAACCTGCTGATCTACGGCCTCGGCGGGATCGTCATTCCCTTCATCGGCATCAAGGCGATCGACCTCGTCGTCGTTGCCTTGCACCTGGCTTAACCACGTCATTGCGAGGAGCGAAGCGACGAAGCAATCCAGACTGCCTCCGCGGAAAGACACTGGATTGCTTCGCTTCGCTCGCAATGACGGAAGACATAGGAGACCAAAAATGCTCAGAGAAATCCGCCCCGCCATCGTCCTGCTGCTGGTGCTCACCGCCATCACCGGACTTGCCTATCCGCTCGCGATGACCGCCATTGCCGGCGCGATCTTCCCGGCCCAGGCGCAGGGCAGCCTGATCGAGCGCGACGGCAAGGTGGTCGGCTCCGCCCTGATCGGGCAGGAGTTCAAGGACGACAAATATTTCCACGGCCGCCTCTCGGCGACGGTTGCGCCCGACCCGAATGATTCGACCAAGACGGTCTCGGCGCCCTACAACGCGGCCAATTCGGGCGGCTCCAATCTCGGCCCGACCAGCAAGGCGCTGGCCGACCGGCTGAAGGAAGACGTGGACAAGCTGAAGGCGGAGAATCCGAACGCCGCCGTACCGGAAGACCTGGTCACCACCTCGGCCAGCGGCCTCGATCCGGACATCTCGCCGGAAGCCGCAGAATTCCAGGTACCGCGCGTGGCAAAGGCGCGGAATCTGTCGGACGATCAGGTCAAGCAGCTCGTGGCCTCCAATACCCAGGGCCGCCTGCTCGGCCTGATCGGCGAACCGCGGGTTAACGTCCTTGCTCTAAACCTCGCGCTCGATCGCGTTGCCGCGAAGTAGCGCTCTAGGCTGGCGGCGCGCGGATGATTATATTGGCCTGATGGTCCGTGAACGCCGCGATCCCGAACAACGTCCGTCTCCCGAGGCGCTGCTGGAAGCCGCGCGCCGGGAGGAGAGCGCGAGCGGCAAGCTGAAAATCTTCGTCGGCGCCGCCCCCGGCGTCGGCAAGACCTACGAGATGCTGCAAAGCGCCCATGCCAGGCGCAAGGCCGGCATCGACGTCGTGGTCGGCTTCGTCGAGACCCATGGCCGTGCCGAGACCGAGGCGCTGGTGCGCGGCCTCGAAGTGATCCCGCGCAAGAAGTTCGACTACCGCGGCCAGACGGTCGAGGAGATGGACCTCGACGCCGTGATCGCGCGCCGCCCGAAAATCGCGCTGGTCGACGAACTCGCCCATACCAACGCCGCCGGCAGCCGCCATCCCAAGCGCTATCTCGACGTCGAGGAGCTGCTGTCCCATGGCATCGACGTCTATACCGCCGTCAATATCCAGCACATCGAGAGCCTGAACGACGTCGTTGCGCAGATCACCCATGTGCGGGTGCGCGAGACCGTGCCGGATTCCATCGTCGACCGCGCCGATGCGATCGAGCTGATCGACCTCACGCCCGACGATTTGATCCAGCGGCTGAAGGAGGGCAAGGTCTATGTCCCCAGGCAGGCCGAGCGGGCGCTCGAGCATTATTTCTCGCCGGGCAACCTGACCGCGCTACGTGAGCTGGCGCTGCGGCGCACGGCGGAACGGGTCGACGAGCAGCTCCTCACGCACATGCAGGCGAACGCGATCGCCGGCCCCTGGGCCGCGGGTGAGCGCATCCTCGTCTGCGTCAGCGAGGATCCGCGTGCGGCCGGGCTGGTGCGCTATACCAAGCGGCTGGCCGACCGGCTGCATGCGCCGTTTACGGCCGTCTCGATCGAGACGCGGCGCTCGCTCCAGCTCTCCGACGAGGAGCGCGACCGGCTCGCCGATACGCTGCGGCTTGCCGAAGCGCTCGGCGGCGAGGCGCTGACCATTCCCGCCGTCGACCGCCGCATCGCCGACGACGTCATCAATTTCGCGCAAGGCAACAACGTCACCCAGATCGTGATCGGCAAGTCGACGCGCTCGCGCTGGTTCGAGATGACGCGCGGCTCGGTCGTGCACGATCTGGTGCGCCGCGCCGGCAATATCAGCGTGCATGTCATCCCTGGCGACGAGCTCGCGAGCGAGCCGCCACCGAAGACCGCGGTGCAGACCGCGGCACGGACCGAGCCGTTCGATGCGCTTCCTTATCTGAAGGCACTCGGGATCACCGCGCTCGGCCTTGTGGCAGCAACGGCCATCAAGCCGTATTTCGGTGTCGAGAACGTCGACCTGATGTTCCTCACCGCGGTGGTGGCCGTGGCCGTGCGCTACGGGCTGTGGCCGTCGCTGCTTGCGAGCGTCGCGGCGTCGCTGGCCTACAACTTCTTTTTCCTGCCGCCGGTCTATACGTTTACCATCACCGACCCGACCAATGTCGCGGCGTTCTTCTTCTTCATGCTGATTGCGTTCGTGGTGTCGAACGTCGCGGGACGGGTGCGCACCCAGGCCGACACCGCGATCGGTCGCATCAGGACCACCGAGCAGCTCTATGCCTTCAGCCGGAAGCTCGCCGGCACCGCCACGCTCGACGACGTCTTGTGGGCAACCGCCTATCAGATTGCGTTGATGCTGAAGGTGCGCGTCGTGCTGTTGCTGCCGGAGGACGGGCTGCTCACGGTGAAATCCGGCTATCCGCCCGAGGACCAGCTCGACCAGGCCGATCTTGCCGCCGCCAATTGGGCCTGGAGCAATGATCGTCCCGCCGGCCGCGGCTCGGATACGCTGCCCGGCGCCAAGCGGCTGTTCCTGCCGATGCGCACCGGGCGCGGCCCGATCGGCGTGATCGGCATCGACAACGATCGCACCGGCCCGTTGCTGACGCCGGACCAGCGCCGGCTGCTCGACGCGCTGGTCGACCAGGGCGCGCTCGCGATCGAACGCGTGCTGCTGGTCGAGGACATGGATCGCGTCAAGCGCACCATCGAATCCGAGCGGCTGCGCTCGGCGCTGCTGACGTCGATTTCGCACGACCTGAAGACGCCGCTGGCGTCCGTTCTCGGCGCGGCCTCGACCATGCGCGATCTTGCCAGTGCGCTGTCCGACACCGAGAAGCGCGACCTGCTCGCCACCGTGATCGACGAGTCCGAGCGGCTCAACCGCTTCATCGCCAATCTGCTCGACATGACCAAGCTCGAATCCGGCGCCATCGTGCCCAACACGGCGCTGCACGATCTCGGCGAGATCGCCGGCAGCGCGCTCCGGCGGGCAGCCAAGATCCTGATCGCGCACAAGGTCGAGCTGGTGCTGGCCGCCGATCTGCCGATGCTCCAGTTAGATGCCGTGCTGTTCGAACAGGTGCTGTTCAACCTGCTCGACAATGCCGCCAAATATTCGCCGCCCGACACCACGATCTCGATCAAGGGCCAGCGCGACAGGGATCACGTGGTGCTCCAGATTGCCGACGAAGGCGACGGCATTCCGCCAGACGAGCTCGAGAGCGTATTCGACAAGTTCTATCGCGCGCAGAAGGGGGACCATGTCCGTCCCGGCACCGGGCTTGGGCTTGCCATCTCCCGCGGTTTCGTCGAGGCGATGCGGGGCACGATCTCGGCCGCCAACCGGGGCGACCGGAGCGGCGCGATCCTCACCATCCGTCTGCCCATCCCGGCACAGACCCAGGCATTGGATACCGCCGCATGAGTGCTGCCCCGATCAAGGTTCTTGTCATCGACGACGAGCCGCCGATCCGCAAGCTGCTGCGGATGGGGTTGACGACGCAGGGTTACGAGATCCTGGAGGCGTCAAACGGCAAGACCGCGCTGGAAAAGCTCGCGGAAGAGCCCGCGCTGATCATCCTCGATCTCGGCCTGCCCGATATCCAGGGCCATGAGCTGCTGCGCACGATACGCGCGCGCAACGAAAGCGTGCCGATCGTGGTGCTCTCGAGCCGTGGCGACGAGGCCGGCAAGGTGCAGGCGCTCGACCTCGGCGCCGACGATTACCTGACAAAGCCGTTCGGCATGGACGAACTGCTGGCGCGCCTGCGCGCCGCGCTGCGGCACCAGCTTCAGGTCCAGGGCGAGCGCCCGGTCTTCCGCACCGGCGATCTCTCCGTCGATCTGGTGCGCCGGATCGTCAAGCTCGGTGAGCGCGACGTCAAACTGTCGCCGAAGGAATATGACCTCTTGCGCGTGCTGGTCCAGCACGCCGGCAAGGTGCTGACCCATCGCTTCCTGCTCAAGGAGCTCTGGGACGAGCTGACCGACGCGCAATATCTGCGCGTCTATGTCCGCCAGCTCCGCCAGAAGATCGAGTCCGATCCGGAACGGCCGCAATATGTGCTGACGGAAACGGGGATCGGGTATCGGCTGAAGGCGGGGGATTGACTTAGCCGTCGTTCCGGGGCGATGCGAAGCATCGAACCCGGAACCTCGAGATTCCGGGTTCGCCTCTTCGAGGCGCCCCGGAATGACGGTGGGGTTGCTAACCCGCCTTCCTCTGTCGCGCCGTCGACCGGTGCACCTTGTTCGCGGCTCGTCCTCGCCCTGTCGTCCGCCGCCCACGCGGTTTGGCCGACGTCCGTCCTCCCCCGCGCCCCTTCAGGCTCTGCTTCAGCGCATCCATCAGGCTGACGACATTGCTCGGCCGCTCCTCGGGCTCCGGCAGCTCGATCTTCTTGCCGCTTGCCTTGCGCTTCACCAGCGCCTTCAGCGCGTTCTCATACTCGTCCTTGAACTTGCCGGGGTCGAAATGCGCGGCCTTGGTGTGCAGGATGTGGCCGGCGAGCTCGACCATGTCCTTGGTGATCTTCGGGCTCTTGATGTCGTCGAAGAACTGGTCCTCGTCGCGCAGCTCGTAGGGGTAGCGCAGCGTGGTGCCGAGCAGGCCCTTGCCGAGTGGTTCGATCGCGATGACGTGCTCGCGATTGGTGAGCACGATCCTGGCGAGCGCGACGCGTCCCTCGTCCTTCATGGCGTCGCGGATCACGGCAAAGGCGTCGATCGCGGCCTTGCCCTCGGGCGCGATGTAATAGGGATGGTTGAGGTAGCGCTGATCGATCTCGTCGCTCGGTACAAAGCTCTCGATGTCGATGGTGTGATTGCTCTCGATCTGGACCGCCTCGAGCTCTTCCGGTTCGATCTCGACATATTTGCCCTTCCGCAGCTCGTAGCCGCGTCCCTTCTGATCGCTCTCGACGACGTCGCCGGTCTCGGAATCGACCATCTGCTGCTTCAACCGGTTTCCGGTCTCGCGGTTGATCATGTGAAAGCGCGTCTTCTCGGCCGCCGTCGTGGCGGGGTAGAGCAGGACGGGGCAGCTCACGAGGGACAGCTTCAGCGTCCCTTTCCAATAGGCGCGGGGAGCCATCTCATTCTCCAGTGTTTTCAAGGCGTTTTCGGAACTCCAACGGGGCTCCGGGGTTTTGGTTCCGRGGCGGACTTTTGCCGTGATAGGCTTGAGGGGCGAGGACAAGAGCGGGACCCGGTCGTGCTGAGAAACCTTTCCACCTATCGCAAGAAGCGCGATTTCGAGAAGACGCCGGAGCCATCGGGCGAGTCGGCGGTCGCACCGTCGAAGCAGCGGCGTTTTGTCATTCAGAAGCACGACGCGACCCGGCTCCACTACGATCTGCGGCTCGAGTTCGATGGCGTCTTCAAATCCTGGGCCGTGACCAAGGGACCCTCGCTCGACCCGCACGACAAGCGGCTGGCGGTCGAGGTCGAGGATCATCCGCTCGACTATGGCGATTTCGAAGGCACGATCCCGGAGGACCAGTACGGCGGCGGCACCGTGATGCTGTGGGACCGCGGCACCTGGGAGGCCGACGATCCCGAACGCGGCTTCAAGAAGGGCGATTTGAAGTTCACGCTTCACGGCGAGAAGCTGCACGGGAGCTGGGTGCTGGTGCGGATGCGCAATGACCGGACCGGCGGCAAGCGCACCAACTGGCTCCTGATCAAGCACCGCGACGAATATGCCGCCGAGGGCGAGGACATTCTAGCCGAGGACAAGTCTGTCGCCTCCGGCCGCGCGATGGAGCAGATCGCGGACGGCAAGGGCCGTGCGCCAAAGCCGTTCATGCTGGCGAGAGGCGCCGTGAGCAAGGCCGATGCTGTCTGGCAGTCCAATCGTGCGGAGGAGACGAAAGGGCGGACCGTCAAGCCGGCGCCCCGCGCGGCGTTGAAGGGCGGCAAGCCCAAGGCGGCAAGGAAGAAGCCGACCACGGCCACGACCGCCAGCGAAGTCTCGGAGATGCCGGACTTCGTCGCGCCGCAGCTCTGCACCTCGGTCGAGCGTCCGCCGTCCGGCGAGGGCTGGTACCATGAGATCAAGTTCGACGGCTATCGCGTGCAGCTCCGGGTCGAGGACGGCAAGGCGACGCTGAAGACCCGCAAGGGGCTCGACTGGACCGACAAGTTCGCGTCGATCGCGAAGGAGGCGGACGCGCTGCCGGACGTGATGATCGACGGCGAGATCATCGCGCTCGGCCACAATGGCGCGCCAAACTTCTCCTCGCTCCAGGCCGCGCTGTCGGACGGCAAGACCGGAGATCTCATCTTCTTTGCCTTCGACCTGCTGTTTGCCGAGGGCCTCGATTGTCGCCGGCTTCCGCTCGGCGAGCGCAAGGCGCGCCTCAAGGAGCTGCTGGACGCGCGCAAGCGGAAGACGAGCCAGATCCGCTATGTCGAGCATTTCGAGAGCGGCGGCGACGCCGTGCTGCAATCGGCCTGCAAGCTCGAGCTCGAGGGCGTGGTGTCGAAGAAGCTCGACGCACCCTATCGCTCCGGCCGCACCGAGAGCTGGACCAAGGCAAAATGCCGCGCCGGCCAAGAGGTCGTGATCGGCGGCTGGAAGACCACGGCCGGAAAATTCCGTTCGCTGATGGCCGGTGTCTATCGCGGCGATCACCTCGTCTTCGTCGGCATGGTCGGCACCGGCTTTGGCGCCGACAAGGTCAAGCACATCATGCCGTTGCTGAAAGAGGCCGCGTCGAGTGAGAGTCCCTTCGGCGGCAAGAATGCGCCGAAGAAGACCCGCGACGTGCACTGGGTGCGACCGGAGCTCGTCGCCGAGATCGAGTTCGCGGGCTTCACCGCCGACGGCAACATTCGCCAGGCGGCATTCAAGGGCCTGCGGCAGGACAAGCCGGCCGAGGAGGTCGAGGCGGAAACGCCCGTCGATACCGGGCTCGCCCAGCCTTCGGCCAGGTCCCGCACCAAGGCGAAGTCCGTCAAACAGACAAAGGCGGGCGGCAGCGCCGAGGTGATGGGCGTCGTGATTTCGAAATCGGACAAGGAGCTGTGGCCGGACGGCGGCGACGGCGAGGGCGTCACCAAGCTCGATCTGGCGCGCTATTTCGAGGCGGTCGGCGGCTGGATGATCGAACATCTGAAGGGCCGCCCCTGTTCGATCCTGCGCGCACCCGACGGCATCGGCGGGGAAAAATTCTTCCAGCGCCATGCGATGCAGGGCGGCTCGAACCTGCTCGAGCTCGCCAAAGTCTCCGGTGATCGCAAGCCGTATTTGCAGATCGACCGTGTCGAGGGCCTTGCCGCGGTGGCGCAGATCGGCGGCCTCGAACTGCATCCCTGGAATTGCGCGCCGGACGCCTATGACACGCCGGGCCGGCTGGTGTTCGACCTCGACCCGGCGCCGGACGTCGATTTTGCCGACGTGGTCGAGGCGGCCAAGCAGATGCGGCAGCGGCTGGCCGACGTCGGCATGGAGAGCTTTTGCAAGACCACCGGCGGCAAGGGCCTGCACGTGGTTGTGCCGCTGCTCCATGGCGCGCGCGACAAGGTGAGCTGGAAGGAAGCCAAGGCCTTTGCGCAAGGCGTCTGCCAGTGGATGGCCGACGACGATCCCGGGCGTTATCTGCTCAACATGTCCAAGAAGCTGCGCAACGGGAAGATTTTTCTGGATTACCTGCGCAACGATCGCCTGTCGACGGCGGTAGCGCCACTGTCGCCGCGTGCACGTGATGGAGCAACGGTGTCGATGCCGGTCACCTGGGCGCAGGTCAAAGGCGATCTCGATCCGAAGCGCTACACGGTGCGGACCGTGCCGGGCCTGCTGCCGCGATCGAAGGCGTGGGACGGCTATGACGATGCCGCCACGCCGATCAAGGCGGCGATGAAGAAGCTCGCGGCGAAGATGAAGTAGTCGCTCTTGTAAACGTCATTCCGGGCTGCGCGAAGCGCAGACCCGGAATCCAGAGGTTTGCGGCGCGAGATTCCGGGTTCGCGCTTGCGCGCGCCCCGGAATGACCGACTTGGCTAGATCCGTCCCAGCAGGAGCAGGATCAGCAGGATGACGATGATGAGCCCGAGGCCGCCGCCGCCGTAATAGCCGGTGCCGTAGAACGGGCCGCCGCCGATACCGCTGAAGCCGCCAAGCAGAGCAATGACCAGAATGATCAGAATGATTGTACCGATAGACATGCGAATCTCCTCAGCCCTTTGTCGAAAGGGTCGTTGCACCTGTCCCTTATGAAGGGGCAACTTGCCGCAGGTTCTAAAGTTCCGAATCTGAAACACGGCAAGGTTGGCCAACTGGCATGGAACCTTTGTCCGTCCAGCTGGCATGACTCGGTGAGGATCGATCGCTATTGGGTAGGGCCATGACAGCACCGCTTGTCGTTTCAATTCCCCATCGTCTCGGCCGCGAGGAGGCGGTGCGGCGGCTCAAGACCGGGCTCGGCCGCGCGTCGGCCAGCATTCCCGTGATGCAGGTCGAGGAGGAGCGCTGGAGCGGCGACACCATGAATTTCCGCATCCGTGCGCTCGGACAGATCGCGACCGGCCAGGTCGACGTCGCCGACGACCATGTGCGGGTCGAGGTGGTGTTGCCGTGGCTGTTGCAGCGTTTCGCCGAAATGGCGCAGGCCACGATCCGCAAGCGCGGCCAGTTGCTGTTGACGAAGGACGAGAAAAAATAGCGTTCAGGCGCGGGCGCGCTGCCGGGCCGGCCTTGCCGCGGCTGTGCTGCGCGCGGCGATGACGGCAGCGGGAAAATCACGAAGCGCCTGCGCAAGCGGCAATTGATTGCCGGCGAGGCCTGGCGCAGCATAGCCCGTGATGTCGACCGTCGCGTCAAATTCCTCGAGGATCGGCCATTCGCGACCGGCTTGCGTGAACGGTGCCAACATGCGCCCGGTCACCACGATCGCAGCAGTGCGGCCGTGGCGGCGGGCGAAGGCGACGACATGGTCGGCGTGGGCGCCGCTCACCCCGAGCGGCTGGTAGTCGCCATGTGTGAAGACGTCGGCGAGCTCATGGCGCAGCTTGAGCAGGTGCCGCGTCCAGGCCAGCTTGAGCCGGCCATCGGGCCAGGTCTTGATCGGGCCGCGCCAATCCGGAGCTTCCGGCGATGCCAGCGCCGCATGCCGCGCGGCAAAATCCACCGGTCGGCGGTTGTCGGGATCGACCAGCGACAGGTCCCAGAATTCGGTGCCCTGGTAGAAGTCCGGGACGCCCGGCAGCGTCGCCTTGAGCGTGAGCTGGCTCAGCGAATTCAACGCACCCAGCAGCGCGACGCGGCGGGCCAGGGTTTGCAGCGCCTCCAGGAATTCGCGCGACCGCGCAGGATCGAGGATCCCGGCGACGAAGTCCCGTATGCCGGCCTCGTAGGTCTCGTGGGGATTGAGCCAGCTCGTCTCCTCCTTGCCTTCGCGCGCGGCCTTGAGCGCGTAAGCCTGGATGCGCTCGACGAAGCCTTCGTCCGGGCCCTCGAGCGGCCATGCCCCGAGCAGGGTCTGGTAGAGCATGTATTCGAATGTCGCCGACGGCGCACGCAGATTGCCGCGGAGCGCGAGGTGCGGTGCGTTCAACACCTTCCAGCGTGCCACCGTACTGGTCCACTCGCCGGGAATCTCGCTGAGCGCCGCGATCCGCGCGCGCGCATCCTCGCCGCGCTTGGTATCGTGCGTGGCGGTCGCGGTCATGCCGTGCGGCCACTCCCTGGCGCGGGCCTGCATGGCCTCGTGGAAGGCGGGAAGCGCAAGACCGGTGCTCGCGGCATCGCCGCCGACCTCGTTCAACGCGAGCAGGCGGTGGAATTGGTAGAAGGCGGTGTCCTCCAGCGACTTCGCCATCACCGGCCCGGTGAATTGCTGCACCTTCAGCGCGAAGCGGCGCACGCGCGGGGCGCTGTGCGGGTGACGGCCGGGCTTGAGCAGGTCCATGGTCAGGGCATCGCGCAGGAAGTCGAAAATGCCCTCGTCCGCGGCGAACCACTCCGCACGGGCACGCGCGATCGTGTCGTCGATCAGCTTGCGGTCGTGCGCGGCAGGCGCGCCGGACGTGAGATAGGTGCGATAGACCGGAAAATGCAGCACGTAGAGCTCGAGCGCCTGCCGCAGGCTGTCGGCCGAGAAGTCGCGGGTCGAGTAGTGGCCGTTGGCGATGCGCGCGAGCAGCCGCGTCAGCACGGTGAATTCGCTGGTGAGCAGCGTCTCCAGCACGCGCCGCTTGGCGTCCTTGACATAGGGCGCAAGCCGCGGCGGCCGGTTGCTGATCTGCCGCCAGGTTTCGTCCAGCGCGTCCAGTCCCCTGGGATCGACCAGCATTTGGGTGATGACGTTCATCCACTCGTAACCGGTGGTGCCGTGAACGCCGGCAAAGTGCGGCAGGCGCTCGTGCTCGCACAGGATCTTCTCGATCACGGTATAGAACGGTTTCGTCGCGCCTTGCGCGTCGCGCACGAGGCGGCGCAGCCGCTGGCAATACTGCGCGGGGTCGCGCAGGCCGTCGATGTGGTCGAGACGGATGCCCTGCAAATTTCCGTCGGCGACCAATTGCTTCACCAGCCTGTGGGTGGCGGCGAATGTGCCGGGGTCCTCGACGCGCAGACCCGCAAGCCCGTTGACGTCGAAGAAGCGGCGATAGTTGATGTCGCTGGAGGCAAGCCGCCAATGGCCGAGCTTGTAGTGCTGGCGCTCGAGCAGATGATGCAGCGCCAGGGTCTGCGCCGGGCGGTCCTTTGCCGCGCGATAGGCGCCGAGGCCGCGCGCGATGATGTCGGCCGCGCCCGCGATGTCCCTGAGTTCGGCCTTGAAGCCCGGCGCTTCCTTGCGATTGGGACGGCGCAATCCGGTGTGGCGCGCCGCAAGCGCGAGCACGCGCTTGCCGGCTTCGGTCTCGGCGGCGTCCGCTTCCTTGACGACCATCCGCAGCACCTCGCCATAGCGCTCCGCCGCGATCGGCAGGCGATGCTCGAAATACCAGGCGGACAAGCTGCCCTGTTCGGGATCGTAGCGCAGTTCGATCTCGCCGCGCTCCAGGGCCTCGCCATAGGACGAGCCGAGGATCGGCAGCAGCACGCCGCCGCGGGCGCGGTGGGGCAGCAGGTCCCAGTCGATATCGAAGGCTGCCGCATGCGGCGACGTCGGTCCCCATTCCAGCACGTCGAGCCACCATGGATTGTCGGCAAAATGCACGCCGACATGGTTGGGCACGAAATCGATGATGAGACCGATGTCATGCTGGCTCAGCGCCGTGCTCAGCCGGGCAAAACCGGCCTCGCCGCCGAGCTCGGGGTTGAACTGGCTGTGATCGACGGTGTCGTAGCCGTGGGTCGAGCCCTTGCGGGCCTTCATCACCGGCGAGGCGTAGAGATGCGTGATCCCCAGCGCCTTCAGGTAAGGCACCATCTCGGCGGCCTTGTCGAAGTCGAAATCCGCGGTGAGCTGAAGCCGGTAGGTCGCAAGAGGGATGGCGGGAGGCATGCTAACCTCCGAGGCGCCAGACCACCGACCAGGGCGGAAGCCGGCCGCCCGCCGCGGCGCCCCAGATCGGCGTGCCCGCGCTGTCGTTGGAATGCGCGATCTCCCGGTCCGACAGATTGGCGGCGAGGCGTAGCGTCGTTCCGTCGCCCATGCGCCAATGCGCGGCCAGCAAGCCGTTGTCGCTCGCCTCGGCGTCGCCGAAGGTCGCGCCCTTCAGCCGCGGCGCGATCTCCTTGCGGCGGAGCGTGAGCAGGTCTCGCACCAGAGCGAGCCGTGCATTCTGCTCCGGCGTGCGGCCGGTCCAGTCGAGCACGGCCGATTGCAGCGTCGCGGGGTCGAGCGGGTCGGGCACCTCGTCGCCGTATTTCTCGTAGGCCCAGGCATATTCCTGCCGACGGCCCTTGCGCACGGCATCGGCGAGCCCGCCTTGGAAGTCGCAGAAGAACGGGAAGGGCGCCGTCGAGCCCCATTCCTCGCCCATGAACAGCATCGGGATCATGGGAGCCAGAAGCGTCACCGCCAGCGCAGCCTCGATCTGCCTGGGCGATGCCAGGCTTTCGAGCCGGTCGCCGAGCGGGCGGTTGCCGATCTGATCGTGGTTCTGGAGGAAATTGACGAAGGTCGCCGGCGGCAATGCGCCGCTCGGCTC
>NZ_JBFULT010000022.1:0-30276 GCF_054049755.1 Bradyrhizobium sp. P5_C11_2 | reverse complement strand
GAGGAAGTCCCGCGCCAGGTCCGGATTGGCGCTGAGCTCGGCGGACGTGCCCTCGAACACCACATGCCCGTTGTTGAGGCCGTAGACGCGGTTGGCAAAGCTGAGCGCCGCGGCGACGTTCTGCTCGACCACGATCATGGTGCGGCCTTCGCGCGCAAGGCTGGCCGCGACCGCGACCAGGTCGCGCACGATCAGCGGCGCCAGCCCTTCGAACGGCTCGTCGAGCAGGATGATGCGGGCGTCGCGGATCAGCGCGCGCGCAATCGACAGCATCTGCTGCTCGCCGCCCGACAAGGTGCGTCCCGCCGATTTGCGGCGTTCCTTCAGCCGCGGAAACACCTGGTAAATGCGCTCGAACGACCAGGCGTTGGGTGCGGTCAGGGCGGCGATGCGCAGGTTCTCCTCCACCGTCAGTCCGCCGAAGATCGCCCGCTCCTCGGGAACGAGCTGCACGCCCATATTGGCGATCGCCGACGGCGGCAGGCCGCCGATCGGCTTGCCGTCGAGCCGGATCTCGCCGCTTCTGGGCGCCAGCACGCCCATGATCGAGCGCAGCGTGGTGGTCTTGCCGGCGCCGTTGCGGCCGAGCAGCGCCACGACTTCGCCTTCCTCGACCCGGATCGACAGGTCGAACAGCACGTGGGAATCGCCGTACAGCGTGTTGATGCGGTCGACTTCAAGCAGGCTCATGTGCGTGAAGCCCTCCCAGATAGGCGTCCTGAACCTGCTGGTTGCCGCGGATCTCGTCGGGGGTGCCGTCGGCCAGCAGGCGGCCTTCGTAGAGCACGGTGATGCGCTCGGCCAGGCCGAAGATCGCGTCGAGATCGTGCTCGACGATGACGATGGTGCAGGTCCGCGCGATGTCGCGGATCAGCGCGCAGGTGGCAGCTCGCTCCGACGGGCTCATGCCGGCGAGCGGTTCGTCGAGCAGCAGCACCTTCGGGCTGGTGGCGAGCGCCATCCCGATCTCGAGCCGCCGCTTCTCGCCATAGGCCAGAATGTGGGCCGGCGTGTCGGCGCGTGCGTCGAGGTCGAGCAGCGCCATGATCGCGTCGACCTGCGCTTCCACCTGCGGCAGGCTGTCGGCAGGCCGCCACAGGTCAATGCGCAGCGGACCGCGGCTGCGCGCCAGCGCGGCGATGCGCAGGTTCTTCCGCACCGAGAGGTTCGGAAACAGCTGGTTCAACTGGTTGGACTTGGCGATGCCGAACTGCGCCGCGCGGCTGACACCGTGGCCGGTCACCTCTGCGCCGAACAGCAGCACGTCTCCCGAGGTCGGGCTGACCTCGTCGAGCAGCATCTTGAACAGCGTGCTCTTGCCGGCGCCGTTGGGGCCGATCACGGCGTGAATGGAGCCGCAGCGGACCTTGAACGAGACGCCATCGACCGCTTTCAGTCCGCCATAGTGACGCGCCAGCGCGCGCGCCTCGAGGGCAATGTCGCTGTCGCCGGTCGCGGGCGGTGGCAGTGGCAGGCCGGCGTCGTGCGTCCGGCGCGATGAGGCCGGCGCGCTCCCGGTCGCTTCGATCGCCTCGGTCACGGCCTCGGCGGCCTGTCGTGCCGCAAGGGTCCGGCGCTCGGTCCACCAATGGACAATCTCGCCGCAGATGCCGCGGCGCAGGCATACGACCAGGACGATGAAGGCGATGCCGAGCACCAGCTTCCACAGCGTGGTGAGGCCGGGAATGAGCTGGAGATTGTCGCGCAGCCACAGCCACACCGCGGCGCCGACCAGCGGCCCGATCAAGGTGTTGGCGCCGCCGACGATGGTCTGGACCACGAGCTGGCCCGACGTTTCCAGCGAGAACGCGTCGGGCGGCATGTAGCTCTGGAACGAGCCGAGCAGGCCGCCGGCAAGGCCTGCATAAAGCGCGGCGGTGACGAAGGCCGCGAGCTTGTAGGCCGGCACGTTGTGGCCGAGCATCGCGACGCGGGCGGTGTTCTCCTTGATGGCGAGCAGGATCGCGCCGACGGGCGAACGGACGATGCGGCGCGCCAGCACGTAAGCACCGAAGAAGATCACCGCGAACAACACATACATCGGCAGTCCCGCGCCGATGCGCACGGCGTGCTCGCCGAAGCCGAGCATCGGCACCGGCACGCCGGGGATGCCGTTCTCGCCGCCGGTATAATGCGACAGCGGCGAGTTCTCGATGAAGTAGGCCATCTGCCCGAAGGCGAGCGTGATCATCGTGAAGTAGATGCCGATGCGCCGCACCGCGAGCCAGCCGACGAGAAGGCCGAATGCGCCCGCCGCTATCGTGCCGGCGGCAAGCGCCAGCCAGACGCTGCTCAACGCGCCGGAAACCAGCAGATAGGCCGTGACGAAGCCGCCGACGCCGTAGAACGCGGCCTGCCCGAACGACAACAGGCCGGCCAGCCCGAACAGGATGTCGAAGCCGAGCCCGATCAGGCCCCAATTCAACACCCGCGTCAGCAGGTCGATCGAAAAGCCAAGATGGGGAAACGCCACCGGTGCCGTGACCAGGGTGAAGAGAACCGCGAGCTCCGGAGCGTGGCTCCGAGCCAGGCCGGACCGCGCCTTGCTCATACCCGTCCTTCCGACCCGAACAGGCCCTGCGGCCGCAGCACCAGCAACAGCGCCATCAGCGCATACAGCATCACCTCCGAATAGGAGGAATTGAACGCGCTGGTCAGGCTGATGATCTCGCCGGCGATCAGGCCGCCGACCACGGCGCCCGGGAACGAGCCGAGGCCGCCGAGCACGATCACGACGAACGATTGCGCCATGAAGTTCGCGCCCATGTCCGGCGTCACCGCCACCACCGGGGCGTACAGCATCCCGGCGAGGCCCACCGCCACGACGCCGATCGCGAACACCAGCAGGGAGGTGCGCCGCAGATTGATGCCGAGGATGCCGACCATGCGCGGGTTCTCGATCCCGGCCCGGACCACCAGACCCATCGAGGTCCGATAGAGCACGAGGTAGAGGCCGAGCAGCAGCATGGCGATGATGGCGATGAGCTGGAGACGGTAGGTCGGATAGATCAGGAAACCGAGCTGGGTGGCGCCCTGTCCCCAGGACGGGGTCGGCACGCGCTGCGCGTTGCCGCCGAAGACGGCGCGAACGCACTCCACCAGCACGATGCCGATGCCGTAGGTGACGAGGATCTGGTCCTCATGCGGACGGTCGTAGAACAGGCGGACGATCAAACGCTCGAGCAGGACGCCGAGCACCAGCATGAAGCCGCAGCCGATGGCGATCGCGAGCAGGAACGACTGCGTGTATTGCAGCATGACGAAGGCGGCATAGGCGCCCACGGCGAACAGCGCGCCATGCGCGAAGTTCAGCACGCCGAGCGTGCCCAGGATGATGGTCAGGCCGCTGCTGACGAGCGCCAGCAGCGAACCGAGGGCGAGGCCGTTGAAGGCCTGCGAGGCGAGGGCGGGCCAGCTCGGCATCGGGGCGGCTCAGATATAGGGGCCGAGCTTGCAGCCGAACGCGTCCGGCGGATTCATCACGCTCTCRCCGTCGGCGACGTCGACGATCTCGTAATAATCCTCCGGATTCTTCATCTCGGCCGGCGCCTTGCCGCGCAGGATCGGGATCGGGCGCACCATCTGGTGATCCTCGGCGCGGAAGTACACCTTGCCGATCGTGGTCTCGTAAGGCTGTGATTTCGAGTCTTCCATCGCCTTGATGATCTCGACGGGATTGAAGCTCTTGGCGCGCTCCACCGTGAGTGCCCAGAGATAGGTCTGCATGTAGCCGATATGGGCGCCCCAGCGCGGATGATACTTGTTCTGCGCGACGAACGCGTCGACGAAGCCCTTCGCGAGCGGATAGCGGTCCGACAGCGTCCACCAGAAGTCGCAGCTGCCATAAACGCCCTGCATGATCTCGGCGCCGAGCTCCTTGTCCTGGAACGACGACAGATTCGGCACCACCAGCTTCATGCGCTTCAGCACGCCGAACTGCTCGGCCTGCTTGGTCGAGGCAACCGCATCGGCGCCGAAGGCGATGTTGACGAACACGTCGGCGCCGCTGTTGGCGATGTTGAGCAGCGCCGAGGAGTAATCGGTGGTTCCGAGCGGGACCACTTCCTTGGCGACCTGCTGCCAGCCCTGCTCCTTGGAGAACTTTGCGAAGCTGTCATACACCGTATGACCATAGGTGTAGTCCGGCACCAGGAAGGCGGTCTTCATGTTCTTGCCGAGCGCCTTGGCGACGACCGGCGCGAGCGCCTTCGCGGCCATGTAGGCGTTCTGCTGCGAGCGGAAGCCGTAGCGCTGGCAGTTCTTGCCGGTGATGTCGTTGGAGCCGGCGATGCCGACCATATAGAGCACCTTCTCGCGGGAGCCGAGCTCTTCGAGCGCGATGGCGCTGGCGCTCGAGACCGAGCCGGATACCATGATCGCCTTGTCGCGCTGGATGAACTGCGTGGCGCTCTGCACGTCGAGATTGGGCTTTCCCTCGGTGTCCGACACTTTGTAGCGGATCTGGCGGCCGAGCACGCCCTTGCCCTGCAATCCCCATTTCTGCGCCGCCTCGCTTCCCGCGTTGATCTGCGCGATCGCGAGTTCGTATCCGAGCTTGAGGTCGCCGCCGTCGCCGGAGAAGACACCGGTCAGCGGGATCGTCAATCCGACGAACACCGACTCCGCGGAGACGCCGTCCGGAAAGGTGCCGATGCTGGCCGGCGTCTGCGCCAGGGCTGCGCCACTTGAAAGCAAGGCGGTGCCACCCGGAAGCATCAGTCCGGCCGCGGCGCCGGCGCTTCCGAGCAGGATCTGACGACGGTCAAACTTCATGACTCACCTTCCATGTTTCATCACCGCCGGATCGGCCGGTGGATTGCGGTTGGGAACAGAGCCCGGCGAATTCACGACCCGGCATCGATCGTCGTGCGCGGCCGGGGATCGGCGGCCGCGTCGGGCGGCGTCGCCGCGTCCCCGGTGAACGCCACCGGATTGAGCCGGCGGCGATCGACGCTGAGGTCGAAAATGTCGAAGCGGTTGTAGTAGCCGACCACGTCGTGAAACTGCTTCGGCTCGACGCAACGATTGAGATCGATGTCGGCGTAGAGGATACCTTCCTCGTCGCGCAGCGCCTCGCCGATCTGCTCGCCGGTCGGATCGAGGAAGAAGGTTTCCGCGCGCGGCGTGGCATCGAGCACTGCGGCGGCGGCGGCATCGCGCGCCACCAGCATGTCGCGCGCCGCCTTGTCGAGCACGCCGGCGGTGACGAGGCCGAACACTTTCGCCTCGAAGCAATGGGCGCTGGCGCGGATCCGGGTGGCGGCTGCGATATGGTAGTTGCCGCCGGCGGCCGGCCGGCGGGTCGGCCAGACCGGCGGCCAGCTCGAGATGTGGAGTTGCTCACCCTGCGCCATCAGCGAATAGCGTGCCAGCGGGTTGGTGTTCTCGCCGCAGATCAGTTGCCCGATCTTGCCGATCCTGGTGTCGACCACGCGCAATCCTGCGCCATCGCCGCTGGCCCAGATCAGCTTCTCGTAGAAGGTCGGAACCAGCTTGCGGTGATGGTTCAGGATCTCACCGTCCTCGCCGATCAAGAGGTTGGTATTCCAGATCGCTCCGACGCTGGCCGGCGACTTCTCGCTGATGCCGATCGACACCACGATGCCGAGCGCGCGCGCTTCGTCCCGGATCGCCTTGATCTCGGGGCCGTCGACCAGCACCGACTGGTCGGCCATGCGCACGAACAGGTCGTGATTGTCGATCGGAGCCCACAGCGCAGCCCAGACCGGGAATGCCGGAATGAAGGTCTCGGAAAATGCCACGATCTCGGCGCCGGCGGCGGCTGCCTCCCGGATAAGCGAGATTGCCTTTTTTGTGGTCGCCGAGCGGTCGAGAAACACCGGCGCGGCGTGCACCGCGGCGGCCTTGAAGCGGGGAAGCATGGCTCTGTCCTTGGTTCCGGGCAGGCTAATTGGCTCCCCGGGACCCGGCTACAGACAATCCTGCAAGACGGCTTGCAGGCGGCGACAATCCGTCCCACCGTGCCGCTGCTGGCACAGCGCTTGCTGTTTGGGGGGAGCTATGCAGGAGTTCAACGCGCTCGATTGGGACGACCTCAAGGTCTTCCTTCACGCCGCCCGCGGCGGCAGCCTGGGCAGCGCCGCCAAGCGGCTGCGGGTCGATCAGTCCACCATCAGCCGCCGGATCGCGCATCTGGAAAGCGCGCTCGGCGCCGCGCTGTTCGAGCGCTCGCCGCAGGGCCTGCGCGTCAACGAAGCCGGCGAGCGCCTGCTCTGCCATGCCGAACGGATCGAAAGCGCCGTCATCGCCATGCATCAGGATGTGCAGCGCGGCGGCAGCCGGATGGCGGGCCGCGTGCGGCTCGCCACGATGGAAGGCATCGCCTCCCTCTATCTGGCATCACGCTTCGGTCGCTTGCGCCAGCGCTATCCCGACCTGACCATCGAGCTCCTGACCTCGCCGCAGGCCGTCTCGGTCAACCGGCGCGAGGCCGATCTCTTCCTGAGCTTCTTTCGTCCGCCGGGGCAGGGCATGGTGTCCGAGCAGCTCGGCAGTTTTCAGCTCGGCCTCTACGGCTCACGGGACTATCTCGCGCGCGAAGGCATGCCCGAACGGCCCGCGGAGCTGGCGCGCCACAGCTTCGTCACCTATATCGACGACCTGATCCAGCTCGACTCGGTTCGCTGGCTCGACGACATCATCCGCAATCCCCCGGTCAGCTTTCACTCCAACAGCATGATCGCGCAGATGAACGCCGCCGCCGGCGGGATCGGTCTGGTGTTGTTGCCGAGCTTTGCGGTGGCCGGCCGCGACGATCTTATCCCGGTGCTGCACGAGAAGATGTCGACGACGCGCGACGTCTGGATCAACGTCCACAGCGACCTCCAGTTCGTGCCGCGCATTCGCGCCGTGTCCGGCTTTCTCAAGGCGATGTTCAAGTCCGATCCGCTGATGCAGGCGGACACGTCAGGCCGCATGATGCTCGATGCGCTGCTGGTGGCGGACGCAGCGGTCGTTGCCTTTCAGAGCGGCTGACGCGCCGGGCCCATTCAAGTCGCGCTTCTGCCGAATGCCAGCACGTGCAGCCCCAGCCGCTGCCGCACGATCCAGAACAGCAGGATCGTCTCGAAGCTGAGCGAGATCGAGGTCGCGGCCGCGGCGCCGTGGCCGCCGAAGCGCGGCACCAGCGCGACGCAGAGCACGAGGTTCATCACGAAGGCGAGCGCGTAGGCCAGTGCGCAGATCCTCTGCTCGCCGAGCATGTTGAGCAGGCGTTCGACCGGCCCGATCGCTGACCGCACCACGAGCCCGATCGCGGCGACGAACATGATGTCGTAGCCGATCACGAATTGCGGCCCGAACAGCCAGAGCAGCGGCTTGCCGAGCGCAAGCAGCACGATGGTCGCCGCCAGCGACGGCCAGAACGTCCAGTTGATGGCGTGGGCCACATAGGCCGACAGCCGCGCCTTGTCGCCAGCTGCGTTGTATTCGGCGAAGCGATGCGCCGTCGTCGCCGACATCGCATAGTGGATGAAGGAGACCAGCGCCAGCGTCTTGACCACCGCGAAGTAGACGCCGACCTCGTCGGAGGGGCGGAATTGCTGCAGCACCAGCACGTCGGTGTAGGACAGCAGCAGGTAGAAGCTCTCGACCAGCAGGATCGGCAGCGAGACGGCGAGCCAGCCGCTTATGTCATAGGTCTTGGGACCGGGCGCGATGTGGCCGGCGAGCTTGCGGTTCAGCACGACCATCTGCCCGGTCATCGCGATCCAGACCGCGCCGGCACTCGCGACCATCGCGGCGACGGCGCCGAGATGGTAGCCGAGCAGGAAGGCAGAGGCCGTGATGCCGATGATCAGCGCCTGGCGGATGATGAATTGCGGCATCAATCCGAGCTGCATCCAGTCATGCGAGCGGGCAATGCCGTCCTGGGTGTTGGCGACGACGAAGGCGGGCAGCGTCATGCAGCCGATATAGAGCGGCAGCGCCTCGGCCGGATCGATCCAGGGCGAGAGCAGTCTGACGATGCCGGCGAGGCCGAGCGACACCAGCGTGGACACGGCAAAGGTCAGCCAGCGGCTGCCGGACAGAAAGCCGCGCAGCAGCGCATGCTCGCCCGCGGTGCGGTATTCCGGGATGATCTTCTGGGCCGAGGCCGAGAGGCCGAAATCCATCATGCTGCCGAGCAGCAGGACCCAGGTCCAGACATAGACATAGATGCCGTAGTCGGACGTCCCCATCCAGCGCGCCAGCAGAACCTGCGAAAAATAGGCAAGGCCTGCGCTGATCACGCGGATGATGAAGATGGTGCCGGCCAGCCGCCGCGTCAGCGACGCTTCGCTCGACCCGCCCGAGAGCTTGGCCCGCAGCCGCGCGATCAGCCCGGCCGGTCCGGTCGTTGCGGGTTGTGTGTCCATCACGGCCACGTCGAAAAATCCCCAGGCGTCCCACATGCTGCGGCAGCCTTCGGGACTAGCAACCATTCGTTAAGATTCGGTTGGGTGGGCGTCCCATACGCGGTGTCGCCCCCGCGAAGGCGGGGGCCCATAACCCCAGGGAAAAGTTGTTGCGCCCACTGGTAACCACGAGTCTTCGCCAAACCACTCCCTGTGGTTATGGGTCCCGGGCTCGCGCTGCGCGCGCCCCGGCACGACGCTGAATATATGGCGCCGGCAGCGCAACTCAGCTCGGGCTCATTCCAAATTTGTATTGAACTCGTACGACTTCTCCGGCCCGACCAGCGTGAACTTCAGCGCCGCGCCGTCGGGCTTGGCGCCTGGCGGCAACCCGTCGAGCTCGAACGAGAAGCGCTTCACGCCGGCCGGGCTGGGCTCGACCGGCGCCGGAATCGGCAGCGACCAGTCGGGCGTCGGCCCTTCCACGAACAGATCGACGTTGCGCGCATCCGGCGCAACCACGTCGACCAACACGTTCTTGGGCCCGTCGCGCCTGACGTCGCGGATGGTCAGCGGATTGGGATCGCCGACATTGGCGGGCTTGGGCACGGTGTCGAGCGCCGCACGCAAGTTCGCGTCCTCGGTCGAGGCGACGCTGTTGAAGCCAAGTTCGGCGCTGGCCTCGACAGGAATGCAGAGCTTCTCGCACACCGCGTAATTGATCTCGGCGCGCAAGGTCACGGGCTTGTCGGGCGCCTTGGCGACGATGCGCAAGGGCAGCACGATCTGGTCGTGATAGCCGATTGAATGGCCGCCCGCGCCGTCATCGAATTTCAGGGGCGCCGGCCACAAGACCGTCACCGCCTCGACATTGTCCGACTTCGAGAAGTCGAACCGCGGCGGAACACCGGAATCGCCGGGCGTGCGCCAGTAGGTTTTCCAGCCCTTCTGGATCTGGAAGGCGATACCGCCGAGCAGGACCGCGCCGCTGCGCGAACCCGCCAGCAACCGCACTGCGGAATGTCCGTCGCGCTGCCAGGGCGACGAATCGTCGGCGCGGGCTGCCATCGCCAGCGACGACGCAAGCAGGGTTGTTGCGACGCCCATCGCCGCACGCATGGGAACTCTGTTCAGCATGGCACGTCTTTACAGGGTCGATCCGGGGCAAACCATTGAATTGCTTGTGATGGATGCACTGGAATCCGGTGGCTGCAAGCCTTGATTTGACAGCGGCTAGGCCCGACATCAGGATAGGAATTGAAACCGGAGTGCTTCAGCGATGGCTCCCGCAGGCAAAAGGACGGGCGACAGCACCCGGAGCGCAGGCCCAGCGCTTCCCAATTCGGCCGCCTATCTCGACGGCCAGCTCCTGATCGCGATGCCCGTGATGGGCGATCCCCGCTTCGAGCGCTCGGTGATCTATCTCTGCGCCCATTCGGCGGAGGGCGCCATGGGGATCATCGTCAACCACCCGGCCGGCAGCATCGACTTCCCCGAGCTTCTGATGCAGCTTGGCATCATCAAGAAGGGCGAGCACATCAAGCTGCCGGAGAATGCCGAAAGCATGAAAGTGCTGCGCGGCGGCCCGGTCGACACCGGGCGGGGCTTCGTGCTGCACTCCAGCGATTTCTACATCGAGAACGCGACGCTCAGGATCGACGAGGGCGTCTGCCTCACCGCGACCGTCGACATCCTGCGCGCGATTGCCAATGGCTCCGGGCCGAAGCACGCCATCCTTGCACTCGGCTATGCCGGCTGGGCGCCGGGCCAGCTCGAGACCGAGATCCAGAGCAACGGCTGGCTGCATTGCGACGCGGACGCGGATCTGATCTTCGGCGACGACGTCGACGAAAAATACGGACGCGCGCTGCGCAAGATCGGCATCGATCCCGGCATGCTCTCGAACGAGGCCGGGCACGCGTAGCTCTGGCTGCGCCGCCGTCCGCTGTCGTGCCTCACCCTCCGCTGTCATGCCCCGGCTTGACCGGGGCATCCAGTACGCCGCAGCGTATCGATTCAATCACAGCCGCCTCGGAATACTGGATCGCCCGGTCAAGCCGGGCGATGCCCACGTTCGGTGTGTGAAGCGCTACTCCGCCGCCTGCTGCTGCACCGTCGGCTCGGTCCCCGCCACGGTTGCGCGGCGCATGTCGCGGGGCTGGGACTGGTCGTAGCGGCGGACGCGGTGCATGGTCTGGCGGTTGTCCCACATCACGAGGTCCTGCAGCTTCCATTTGTGGACGTAGACGAATTCCGGCTGCGTCGCGTGCTCGTTGAGGTCGCGCAGCAACAGGCGCCCCTCCGGCACGCTCATGCTGACGATCTTGCCGGCATGCGATGACAGATACAGCGACTTGCGGCGATGCACGGGATGGGTGCGCACCAGCCGTTGCAGCACCGGCTTGAACATCTCCTTCTCCTCGTCGGTATATTCGGTGAAGCCGAGCGAGCCGCGCGAATACATCAGCGAGTGCTCGCAGACGAGATCCGCGATCTCCGCCTTGGTCTCGTCGTCGAGCGCGTCATAGGCCGCGCGCATGTCGGCGAATTCGGTGTTGCCGCCCTTGGGGTTCACCACGCGCGCCGACAGCAGCGAGAATTTCGCCGGGATCGGACGGAACGAGCTGTCGGAGTGCCACAGGCAGTTGCCGAGATTGAACAGATGCGCGCGGCTGTCCTTGGCGAGCGGCTTGCCGTCCTTGCCGAGATTGGAGACGTCGTTCAGGCCGGACTGGAGCCGGTAGTCCTTTTCCTTGGTCACGGTGCCGCCGCGCGCGTCCTCGCGCTGGCCGAAATTCAGCGCGAAGGCCAGCTGTTGCTCGTCGCTGATGTCCTGGTCGTGGAACACGAGCACCGCATACTTGTCCATGGCGGCCTCGACCTCGCGGGCCTCATCCGGTGTGAGAGGCTTGCGCAGGTCGAGGCCGGAAACCTCGCCGGCAAAATGTGTCTGAAGCTGTCGGATGGCGATCGTCATGGCGTTTCTCCCGCGGACCGCGAGCGGTTGCTCCCGCTCTGTTGGTGAAAAAGCTACTCCGGCGTGTGTCGTTGTCAACGCTCGGCGCGCATGGCTCCCCCGTAGCCCGGCCGACGTAGCCCGGGTGAGCGCAGCGATACCCGGGAACGGTACACGCAAAGTCCCGGATGTCGCTTCGCTCATCCGGGCTACGATCCTTTGACTGCTCTCACGCGTTGCGTGCCATCAGGCCGCCGTCGACCGGGATCACCGCGCCGGTCAGGAAGGAGGCCGCCGGCAGGCACAGGCTCAGCGTCATATGCGCGACCTCCTCGGGGTCGCCATAGCGCCCGAGTGCGGTGCGGCGCTTGGCGTAGATCGTCTTGTGCTCCTCGGAGATGCGGTCGGTGATCCCCGTGCGGATCGGGCCCGGGCAGATGCAGTTGACGGTGATGCCTTCGCGGCCGAGCTCGACCGCGAGCGAGCGGGTCAGGCTTGCCACGCCGCCCTTCGCCGCCGAATAGGGACTGTGCAGCGCGGTGGCGCCGAGCGCCTCTGTGGAGGCGATGTTGACGATACGCGGGCTGTTCGATTTGCGTAAGTGAGGCAGCGCCGCACGGATGATGCGCGGATGCGCCGTCAGCATCACCGCGATGCCTTTCGCCCAGGCGTCCTCGTAGGTCTCGTCGTCGATCGCGACGCGCACGGAGATGCCGGCATTGTTGACGATGACGTCGAGCCCGCCGAAATGCGCCGCGACATCATTGACAACGCGCTTGATCTCGCCGCCGTCGGCAACGTCGAGCTTCCACGCCTTCGCTGAGCCGCCGCTCGCGATGGTATCTTTCGCGACGGAGAACGCGCCTTGCTCGTCATAGTCAGTGACAGCAACATTCGCGCTTTCGGCGGCGAACACGCGCGCGGTCGCGCGCCCCATGCCGCTCGCCGCACCCGTGACGAGAACGGTCAGGCCCTTTACCGACCGGCTGAGCTCTTTGAATTCGGTCATGCCGTTTCCTCGCGTCTCTTGTTTCTTGTTATGAGATTGACAAGGCTGGCATCGATCAGCAGACAGGTCAAACAAGCAAGACAAAAGGGGAGGCCGCGATGGCGAACGAGCTGGATTTCACGGGCAAGCAGGTGCTGGTGGTCGGCGGTTCCAGCGGCATCGGCAACGGCATCGCGCAAGCCTTTCGCACAAGAGGCGCACAAGTTGCGGTTTGCGGCACGCGTGCTCACGCAACGGAATATTCAACTGAGGAAGGCTCCGATCTCACCGGTCTTTCCTATGCGCAGCTCGACGTCAGCAATGCCGGTGCGATCGAAGCCTTCAAGCCGTCGTTCGACAGGCTCGATATCCTCGTGCTCGCGCAGGGCGCGGTGCTCTACCGCCGCGGCGAATTCGAGATGAGCGGCTTTCGCAAGGTCGTCGAGGTCAATTTGATGAGCCTGATGGCCTGCGCGACGCGCTTTCATTCCATGTTGCGGGACGCCAAAGGCTCGCTGATCATGGTGTCCTCGACCGCGGCCTATCATTCCACCATGGGCAATCCCGCCTACAACGCCTCGAAGACCGGCGCGGTCGGACTGACGCGGACCTTGGGCGAGGCCTGGGCCGAGGACGGCATCCGCGTCAACGGCATCGCGCCCGGCCTCGTCGATACCAAGATGACGAAGGTGACGACCGATAACCCCAAGCGGCTCGAAGGTGCGCTGTCGCGTATTCCGCTGCGGCGATTGGGCACGCCGGCCGACATGGCGGGCGCGGCCCTGTTCCTGGCGTCGCCGCTGTCGTCCTACATCATCGGCCAGACGCTCGTCGTCGATGGCGGGCTGATTCTGTAGCTGTTTCCCGTAGCCCGGATGGAGCGCAGCGTAATCCGGGGTTCTTCAAGACGGTTGGCGCTGTCCCGGATTGCGCTGCGCTCCATCCGGGCTACGCATCTCCACCCGGGCTACACTTTCGTCATGAATTGGAACTGCGCCGCGCGTGATCGGTTACTCCGGCTGACCCCCGAGGAGGACCACATGGACAAGGATCGGATTGTCGGATCGGCCAAGGAATTCGCTGGCCGCGCGGAAGGCGCTGTCGGAGATCTCGCAGGCGATGCGCAGACGCAGGCGTCGGGCAAGGCGCGGGAAGCCGCCGGCGCGGTGCAGAATCTCTACGGCCAGGCCAAGGATGCCGTGCGTGATGCCACGGACACCGCGACGAGCTATGCCAAGGACGCCTATGAGAACAGCGGCGACACCTTCCGCGATGGCACGCAGGCGCTGTCGAAGAAGGTGCAGGACAACCCGCTCGGCGCGCTGCTCGTCGCCGGCGGCATCGGCTTCGCGCTCGCGCTGCTGATGTCGCGCCCTGCGCGCCGCCCGCCGCCGCGCTGGCGCTATTAGGGCTGAGCTGCCCGTCATTCCGGGCTCGCGCTTCGCGCGCCCCGGAATGACATCCCAAATCAGAGATGCAACTACCTGAACATTTCCGCCGATCGCCCGACGTTGCCCGGCGGGCGCGGGATCGCGGGATTGGGATTCGGATTGCGCGGCCCAGGCGCCGGCGCCAATTGACGCGGCGGGGGCGGCGGAGAGCCGAAGCCGAAGAAATCCCGGAATGATGGCGTCGCCTGTGCCGGCTGCTGCTGTGGAGCCGGCGGCTTCTTCGGTGCCAGTTTTGGCGGCGCGATCGCAGCGGCAGCGCCCGGCGTACCGGGAGCAGCAGCCCCGCCGTCAGGCGTCGTCGCTGCCATCGGCGTATCGCCCTTGGCCTGCTCGCGGCCGACCTCGCGGCGCGGCCAGGCATAATCGTCGGCGCGGCCCGCGGGCGCCGCCAGCGGCTCGCCCTTCACCAGCGTCTTCGCGGCGAGCGCATCGACGGCGGCGGGACGCGTGCCCGGTCCGCCCAGCAATTGATCGGTCGAGATCGAGGCCGCAACCAGCGGCACGATCGGACCTGCCAGAGGCCGCGGCGCGGGCTTGCCGGGCTCGGCGCTGGTGTCGGGCGTCGCCGGTTCGCTCGGCAGTGCGATCGGACCGGAGCGTCCGGCAAGCAGGCGCGTGATCTCGCGCTCGACATAGTGGGCGAGCTTGCGCGCGCCGGGCTTGGTGAAATAGACGCCGTCATAGCTGCGGAGCTGGCGGATCTGGCCCTCGAAGTCCGGACCCTTCTGGAGGAAGCGGCCGGCTTCGTCGACAAAGCCGTCCCAGACATCGACATAGGTGATGCCGGCCTTGGCGGCGCCTTCGCGATAGAGCGAATCCAGGAACAGCATGTCGGCGGTGCCCTTCGGTCCGCGGATCGCGGGCAGGCCGACCCAGAGCACCGGCACGCCCTTGCTCTTGAGGACGTTGGCCAGCTCCTCGATCTTCTTGCCGTAGAGCTCGACCCAGCGCTCGTCGCGGAATTCGTAGAGGCCGTTCGGATTGCGCGCCGTCTTCTCCGGTGCGGCCGCGGGCGTATCGGCGTTGTCGGCGTCGTCCTGCGGCAGGTCGGTGTCTACAGGCTTGTCGTCGGGCTTGGCGGCGGTGTCATTGGGCTTGGCGTCGCCCGGCTTTGCTTGCGGCTTGGCGCGGGCACCCTTGTCGTTCTTCTTGTCGTCGTTCTTCTTGTCCGTCGCCTTGTCCGACTTGTCCGCGGCCGGCTCGCGGATCGCGATGCGGTCGTTGAGGCCGAGCATGACGACGATCACGTCGGGCTTCTCGGTCTCGAGGATGCCCTTCGCCGCCGCCGCCCAATCCGAGGGCTCACCCTTCGGCTGGTACTTGATCAGGCCGGACGTGGTCTTGTGCTTGCGGATCACGCCCATGTCGGGCTGCTCGGTGTAGGCGTCTTCCAGGCCGTAGGCGAGCCAGTCGGCCATGGCGTCGCCGATCACCAGCACGTTCTTGTCGGGAACGGTGTCGCGCTTGCTAGGTGCCGGCGCGCGCGAGAAATCCTGGCGCGGCGCTTGCGGCTGTTGCTGCTGGAACGGCGCGAAGAAGTCGCCGCCGAACCATCCGCCGCCACCGCCACCACCGTTCCGCGGCGGCGGTGGGGCCGCCCGCTGCGGCGGGCCGCCGAAACCGGGGAAGTTGAAGAACTGCGCCGAGGCGGGCCCCGCGATCGAGACGAGTATCGCAAGCGCCGTCCCCAGCGCGATCAACGGGCCGGTCTCGGTCAGCGCCTTGAACAGGGACTTCGGCTTCGACATGCGATCTCGGGCCAGCGCAACGGGGTCTGGGACAGGCCCCATATAATACCGGAATCAGGCCGCAAACGGGCAAATTCCATCGCCATAAATCGCGCGATGGGGCCGGCGGTCAAGGCCGATCCGCGCCAAGTCGATGGGAACGGTTACCAGCCACCGGCTGGAAGCCGGGGCGGCGCCGTGATCCACCCACCCAAGTGTGATCCATCTGACAACCTGAGTGATAGTTTCGGTATAAAATCCCCCTGTAATTGCAATTGTTCCATCTCAGCAACGCCAATTTGTGGAGTCTCAGCCATGCAGGACATGACGAAGTCGCGTGCGCAAGCGGAGAAGTTGCTCGACAAGCAAGCGGAGCAGGCCAAGGCGAAGCGGCCGCAGGGCCATGGACGTGCCGAGCGCGGTCTGGACGCGGTGGCCTACCATCCGGAGGGTTTTGGCCGGTTCGGCCGCATGTTCCCCGAACTCGCCCGTGCCCGTTTCGGCGATACGCTGCCGCAGGAGCAGGAGGTCATGAAGGCGATCGCCGCCACCATGATCAAGACCGGCGATCTCGGCGCTCCGATCGACGAGGCCGAGCCGGTGGACGAAAATCCGGCGATCAAGGCAGGCTATACCTATTTCGGCCAGTTCATCGACCACGACATCACCTTCGATCCCGCCTCCGATCTCGACCGTGACAATGATCCCAACGCAACCGAGGATTTCCGCACCGCGCGGCTCGATCTCGATTCCATCTACGGCCGCGGACCGGCGGATCAGCCCTATCTCTACAATCCGGACCTCACCATCAAGCTGGGCTTCGACAAGACGCCGGCCTACCTGAAGGGCAAGAAGCGTTTCGACGTGCAGCGTGCGCCGCGCGACGAGAGCGGCGAAGTCGACGATGCGCATCAGGATTGTCCCCGTGCCATCATCGGCGACAAGCGCAACGACGAGAACAACATCGTCGTGCAGATCCATGCGCTGTGGCAGCGATTTCACAACAAGATCATGCTCGATCTTGCCAAGCCCTCGACCGAGAAGGGAAATGAGCGTCCGGGGATCACGGGCCTTGCGGCTTTCAACACGGCGCAGCGCATCGTGCGTTGGCACTATCAATGGGTCGTGTTGCACGACTTCTTGCGGCGCATCGTCGGGGACAAGATGTTCAACGCCGTCTACAATAGCGGCAAGCCGGACATCCGGTTCTACAAGCCGGAAGCCGCGCGCTATCCGTTCATGCCCGTCGAATTCTCGGTTGCGGCCTATCGGTTCGGTCACTCGATGGTCCGGCCGAGCTATTCGCTGAGCGCGGCGATACCGCATCAGAAGACGAATTCGCTGGACCGGCTGCCGATCTTCAAGGCGAATTTCAGCTGCGACGATGTGCAGAGCCTGAACGGCTTCCGTCCGTTGCCGCCGGAATGGGGCATCGACTGGAGCTTCTTCCTGCCCGACGTGAAAAGCGATCTGCCGAAACCAACCAAGGAGCTCCCGTTCGGAAGCTTCATCCGGCCGCAGCCGGCCTATCGGATCGACTCGATGCTGGTCGACCCGCTGGCTAGTCTGCCCGATCTGCGCAACGAAAGGCCCGATCGCAGGTCTCTGCCAAGCCTGAATCTCCAGCGCGGCATAGCGCTGGGCTTGCCCAGCGGGCAGGCGGTGGCGCGGCGCATGGGGTTGACGCCGCTGACCGACGAGCAGCTCTGGATCGACGAGGGAAACCTGACGGACGAGGCCGCCGTGAAGGCACGCCGCGAGATGTTCAAGGCCAATTTCGCGCAGCTGCATGAGAATGCGCCGCTCTGGTACTACATCTTGCGCGAGGCCGAGCTGACCGATCAGGTCAAAACCTCGTTCGAGGATGACGACAAGAAGAAGCGTACGGCAAAGCTCGGCGGCAGCCGGCTGGGCGACGTCGGCGGCCGCATCGTCGCCGAGGTCCTGATCGGTCTCGTGGTCGCGGACAGCCAGTCCTATCTCGGCCAGGTCCCGAACTGGCGGCCCAAGGTGAAGGACATGTCGGCCCCGGGAGCCAGGTTCGAGCTCTCCGACGTCGTGAACTACGTCGACGCCTGAGCAACGGGAGCGGCGGCGATTTTACCGTCCGCGCAGCCGCTCCAGCGCGTCGGAGGAGGCAAATCCGTCGGCGGGCACCCCGATCGAGGCCTGGAAGTTGCGCAGCGCCTCGCGGGTCTGGCCGCCGAACTGGCCGTCCGGAGTGCCCTTGTAGAAGCCGCGCTGGGCCAGCAGCTGCTGGAGTTCCAGGCGCTCGGTGCGGGACAGCTCCCGTTCCTGCCGCGGCCAGGGCTGCACGAAGGGCTGACCGCCGCGCAGCCGGTCGGCGAAATGGCCGATCGCCAGCGCATAGGCCTCGGCCGGATTGTACTTCATGATGACGCGGTAGTTCTGCAGCATCAGGAAGCCCGGCCCCTGCGCGCCCGCCGGCGCCAGCAGATAGGCTTTCTCCGCCGGATGCGGGAAGGGCTGGCCCGCCGGGCGCTTGAGCCCGAGCTTCTCCCACTGCGCCATCGTCATCGCCTTGGCGCGATCGGCCAGCATGTAGTTGAAGCCCTGCGGCACCACGACCTCGTAACCCCAGGTCTGGCCGGTCTGCCAGCCGTCCTTTTTCAGATTGTTGGCGGTGGAGGCGATCAAATCGGTGGGATTGTCGACGACGTCACGCCTGCCGTCGCCGTCGCCGTCGACGGCAAAGCGCTTGAATGCGGTCGGCATGAACTGGGTCGGGCCGAAGGCGCCGGCCCAGGAGCCACGCAACTGTTCGGGCCGCAGATCGCCGCGGTTGAGGATTTCCAGGCCGGACAGGAATTCGTCCTTGAAATAGGCTTGGCGGCGCCCGATGCAGGCGAGCGTCGCGGTCGATTGCAGCACGCTGCGGTCGCCCATCTGCGTCGAGTAGTTGGACTCGATGCCCCAGATCGAGGCGATGATGTAGCGATCGACGCCATAGGCCTTTTCCGTGGCGTCGAACTGCGCCTTGTACTTGGCGAGGATCTCGCGGCCCTTGGCGAGCCGGTTGTCGTTCACGAGGATGTCGAGATAGTCCCAGATCGACTTGGTGAACTCCGGCTGCGAATCCATCAGGTCCATGATGCGCAGATCGGGCGCAAGCCCCGTGGTGAAGCGCTGAAAGTTCTCCTGCGTGATGCCGCGCCGTGCGGCATCGGGCCACATCGCCGCGACACAATTGTTGAAATTGGAAGCGGCCTCGCGGATCGCGGCCGCGGTCATCAGCGGATGACCGGACGCGCCGTCCTCGCCGCTCCACGGTTGCGCACCTGTCGGCGCGCCGCCGGGCGCGGGTTGTGACGGGGCCGGGTTCGGGCCGGAGAAAATGCCGCCGAACAGGTTCGACAGGCCGTTTTGCGCCTGTGCTTGCGCGCAGGCCGGCAGCAGCAAGGCGGCCGCAGCCAGCGCTACGCCGGTCACGGATCCTGCACGTTTTGCCAGCCCTGCCACTGATTGCATCATGTCCCACCTGTCCGGCCAAAAATCCGCCATCAGGAGGCCCGGTTACGGTTGCCAATAGCCTAACAAAGATGAAATTTTGGTGTCGGCCTTTTTCTCAACTCTGTGAGCGCGAGGCCCCACATCCGCCTTTGTTAGCGGCTGCAAACAAGCTAGCAAGATGCCATTGCTCCGTTCACGTCCTCAGGTATTCGATCGATCCCATGAAAATTCGCAAAGCCGTATTTCCCGTTGCCGGCCTCGGCACCCGCGTCCTGCCCGCCACCAAGGCGATGCCGAAGGAAATGCTGACCATCGTCGACAAGCCGCTGATCCAGTACGTCTATGACGAGGCGAGGGAAGCCGGCATCGAGCACTTCATCTTCGTCACCGGCCGCAACAAGAATGTCATCGAGGATCATTTCGACCGGATGTTCGAGCTCGATGCCACGCTGGCCGCGCGCGGCAAGAAGGCCGAGCAGGACATCCTGGCGCAGAACCAGCCCGACGCCGGCGCCGTCAGCTTCACCCGCCAGCAGGCGCCGCTCGGCCTCGGCCACGCGGTCTGGTGCGCGCGCGACATCGTCGGCAACGAGCCGTTCGCGGTGGTGCTGCCCGACGAGCTCGTGCTCAACTCGCCCGGCTGCCTGAAGCAGATGATCGAGACCGCCGGCAAGCTTGGCGAGAAATCCAATGTGATCGCGGTCGAGGCGGTGCCCGACCATCTCACCCATCAATACGGCATCTGCGGCGTGGGCAAGCGCACCGGCAAGATGTTCGAGGTCGACGGCATGGTCGAGAAGCCGGCCAAGGGCACCGCGCCCTCCAACCTCTCGATCACCGGCCGCTACATCCTCCAGCCGGAGATCTTCAAGATCCTGGAGACCCRGGAGCGCGGCGCCGGCGGCGAGATCCAGCTCACCGACGCCATGATCGGGCTGGCCAGGTCGCAGAAATTCTACGGCGTCGAGTTCGAAGGCGAGCGCCACGATTGCGGCTCCAAGCCCGGCTTCCTCCGCGCCAACATCGCCTACGGCCTGCAGCGGCCCGAACTGCGCGACGGGCTGATCGCGGAGATGAAGAAGTATCTGGGGCAGTGACATCGAAGGCGGACGCCCTCGATGTCATCCCGGGATGGTCCGAAGGACCAGACCCGGGATCTCGAGATTCCAGGTTCGGCTCTTCGAGCCGCCCCGGAATGACAGCCTAGATCACGCCACCAGCGACAGCGTCGGAAGGCTCGCGACCACGGACTGGTTGCGGCCGCCGGCTTTGGCCGCGTAGAGCGCCTTGTCGGCGGCGGCGACCAGGACCGCCCAGTCCATCCCCGTCGTGGGAACGAGACTCGCGACGCCGCAGGAGACGGTCGACGCCGCCTGGTCGTCGGACCAGCCCTGCACCTTGCCGCGGATCGTTTCGGCGGTCTTGAAGGCGTCGGCAGCCGACGTGCCCGGCAGCAGCACGGCGAATTCTTCGCCGCCATAGCGCGCGGCGCAGTCGCCGGCGCGGCGCACCGAGTCGGAAATGCAGATCGCGATGCCGACCAGCACCTGGTCGCCGGCCTGGTGACCGAACGTGTCGTTGTAGGCCTTGAAATGATCGGCATCGATCATCAACAGCGCGACGTGGGTCTTCTGGCGCATGGCGCGCCGCCATTCGACGTCGATCACATGGTCGAACTTGCGGCGGTTGCGCAGGCCCGTCAGCGCGTCCGTCGTCGCCATCTCCTCGAGCCTGCTTTCGGCGTCGGCGCGCCGGCCGATCTCGCGGGCGAGCACGATCGCCGTCCCGAGCACGAACAGCGCGAGCGCCAGGACCACGGCGCCGATGCGGAGCGCCTCCTTCTGCCACAGCGCGAATACGGCGCTCAGGGGCTTGCCCGCCACCACGAACAGCGGATTGGTTCCGCTGCTGCGGACATAGAGCCGCGGGGTGCCGTCGATCGGCCCTTGTCCGGCGAACGCGCTGCCGATCTTCAGATTGTCGGCCTTCCAGACCGGCCGGTCGGCGAGGTTCGTGCCGATCACGTCGAGATCGAACGGCCGCCGCATCATGATGGTGCGGTCGCGCTTGAGCACGGTGATGGTGTCCTCGGGATCGAGGCTCAGCCGCTCGAACAATTCGTGGAAATAGCTGAAGCGGATCGAGCCGGCGACGACGCCGAGAAAGCCGCCGTCGGTGTCGCTGATGCGGCGACTCAGCACGATGGAATAGGCGCCGCGGAACAGCATCGGGCGGCTGATGAACAATCCGGCACTGGGATTGCCGCGATGGACCTTGAAGTAGTCCTCGTCGCCGCGGTTCTCCGGAAGGGGATCGAGCGTGGAGGCGTCGATGGTCAGCCGGCCGTCGGCATCGAACACCTGGATCGCGCCGAAATGCCGTGCCGTGGTCGCATGATCGAACAGGATGAGGTGGCGGATCGATTTCGAGACCGTGGCGATCTCGGGCAGCAGCATGCCGCTGGAAACCGCCTTCAGCGACAGATCGTAGATCTCGATGTTGCGGCTGATGTCGGACTCGATGGTCGTTGCGAGGTTCTCGAGCGTCTGGTGGGCGAGCGCCTCCTCGCCGCGACGCATGTCCAGCATCACGTTGACGAAAATGGCGGAAAAGCCGATCACCGTCACCACGGACGAGACGATCAGCAGCTTCGCCGAAATTCGCCACGGCCGGCGGGCCATGACTTCGCGCCATCCAGACAACATCGTTTGCTCCCGACATTATTGGATGCGCCTGAAAGCTTGAGTAGTGTTTAAATCGGGACGTCGCTGCTGCAATGAGTTAAGAATTGGTTTCCGCGGCTCACGCTTTTGAGCAGGGCCGCGTTCAGGACAAGCGAGCTGAGGACGGCTGTGAGCGATTACGACGCGTTGCGCGACTATCTGATGCGGCACAAGCAGGCCGAATTCGTGCTGACCTTCGAGCAGATCGAGGAGATCATCGGCGCGGCCCTGCCGCGCGCGGCCAATCGCGCCTCGTGGTGGGACAGCCTGCGTAGCCCCGACATCCAGATGCCGCAGCGCGAAGCCTGCCTTGCTGCGGGTTTCAAGGCGATGCGGATGCCGGACGGCCAGAGCGTGCGGTTCACGAAGCTGAAGAGCGACCGGCGTAGGTGATTTCGGGCCGCACGATCCTGCGCTGGCTGAGAGGGATTCTTGGCGTAGCTTTGGTCGGCTTGGGCGTGCTGTTCGCGCTCGCCTTCGAGGCCCGCTACTGGCGCTGGCGCGACTGCTTCAACGAACTCGGCCGCTGCTACGACCCGGTCTCGCAGGATGTGTATCTCGAACAGGCGGGATTGGTGTGGGGCGGTCTTGCCGCGATCTCGCTGCTGGCGGGGTTTTGTTTGGTCGCGGGGCTACGACGCAAGCCAGGGTAGGTCAGCTGGACGCGGTGCGCCGTCGGCGCGAGACGGGGGGCGTTAGCCCAAGTGTGGCACCAAGTGTGGCACCACGGCCTTCATTGGCGATTACGGGGCCAGCGGTCGTCAGCGTCATGGGCTCGTATCAGGCATCTGGTCGCCTGCCGGTCGCAGGCGCGCACGCATGTGTTCTGGCGCCCTCGAACGTCACCGGCCCCGCCGGTGTAGTCGGCACATGTGCCGAGGCAATTTGCGCTTCGATCCTCGCATCGTGCGGCTGTCACTGCTTCGGCCGATGAGGCGAGGAACACTCCGGTGCCGATGAGGGTGATCGCGTAGAAAACGTGCCGGGTCATCCGTGACTCCTGAGAAAGACAGCGGCGAGCCCAGTGACCTCGATGACGAAGCCGTTCTGGATCGAATGCTGCGCGCCATCTTTCATGGTGGTCGAGCAGGGTCTATTGATCTGGATCAAGCCCGGCATCAGCGCGCCGGTGCGGCACCCCGCTCGCTTTGCGAGCGACTCGTTCCGGGAGGAGAGCGCAAGAAGACAGGCGCTAGCTCGCCGCTTCCAGCCGCACTTCCGTCAGGAGCCGCATCGCCGCGTCGGCGTCCATCGGCTCGCCGAAGGCAAAGCCCTGCGCGTATTCGCAGCCCATCTGGTAGAGCTCGACCGCGTCGGAATCGGTCTCGGCGCCTTCCGCCACCACGTCCATGCCGAGGTCGTGCGCGAGCGCGATGATCGACTTCAGGATCACCGGACGGGTGCCGCGGTTGGTGGTGCGCACGAACGACTGGTCGATCTTGATGGTGTCGAACGGGAAGCGCTGGAGATAGGCCAGCGAGGAATGGCCGGTGCCGAAATCGTCGAGCGACAGGCCGGTGCCGAGCTCGCGGATCCGCGTCAGCATCTGCGCCGCGTGCTCCGGGTTCTCCATCACCAGCGATTCCGTCAGCTCCAGCTTCAGCGTGCCGCGCGCCACCGACGAGCGCGACAGCACGGTGCGGATGTCGTGGATCAGATCGTGGCGCAGCAATTGCCGCGACGAGACGTTGACGGATGCGAAGATCGGCTCGCGCGAGCGCATCGCGCGCTGCCAGATCGCGAGCTGCTTGGCGGTCTGGTCAAGCACGAACATGCCGAGGTCGACGATCAGGCCGGTCTCTTCCGCGATGGTGATGAATTCCGACGGCGCCATGCGCCCGAGCTTGGGATGATCCCAGCGCGRCAGCGCCTCGAAGCCGGCGATGGAGCGATCCTCGAGCCGCACGATCGGCTGGTACAGGATGGTGAGCTCCTGGCGCTCGATGGCGCGGCGCAGCTCGCTCTCCAGCGTCAGGCGGTCGGTCTTGCGGGCGCGCATCGCCGGCTTGTAGACGTCGATGCGGTCGCCGCCGATGCGCTTGGAATGATACATCGCCAGCTCAGCGTCCTTGATGATCTCGTCAGTCAATTGGGTCTGCGGATCGGACAAGGCGAGGCCGATCGAGGCCGTGAGAAAAATCTCGCGGTCGTTGAAGGCGATCGGCGCGCGGATGGTCTTGCGGATGGTCTCGGCGAAGGCGGTGATGCGGGCGGGATCCTGCTCCGAGAGCAGGATCAGGCCGAACTGGTCGCCGGCCATCCGCGCCAGCGTGTCCTGCGGCTTCAGGATGCGGGTGAGGCGGCGGGCGAGCGTGAGCAGGATGGAATCGCCGACCGCGATGCCGACGGAATCGTTGACCTGCTTGAAGCGGTCGAGGTCGATCACCATCAGCGTCGGCCGCAGCGTCGGCATCGACTTGGCGAAATGCGCGACCGCACCCAGCCGGTCCATGAACAGCTTGCGGTTGGGCAGGCCGGTGAGGTTGTCATGCACGGAATCGTGCAGCAGGCGCTCCTCGGCGTTGCGCAGCTCGGTGACGTCGGTGAGGGTGCCGACCACGCGCGAGACCTCGCCGTCGGAGCCGACCACCGGGCGCGCCTTCAGCGCGAACCACATGAAATGACCGTCGGGGGTGCGCAGGCGGAAATCCTGCACCAGGCGGCCGCGGCGCTGGTCGAGCACGCTGTCGAGCGCGGCGCGGAAGCGGTCCTGGTCGAGCGGATGCAGCACCTCGAGCCACGACGCGGCCGGGCCTTCCAGCGTGCCGCGCTTCAGCCCGAGCAGGGCCTCGGTCTCCGGGCTGGTGAAGACCTTGTCGGCGGAAACGTCCCAGTCCCAGATCAGATCGCCGGAACCAGCCAGCGCCAGCGCCCGCCGCTCGATGTCGGACACGACGCCGGTGGTGGCGCCGCCGCCGGCAAAGGCGTGCTGCATGACCGTGAACCCGATCAGCATCACGATCAGCACGAGGCCGCCGAGCAGCGCGGGGCCGACGATGTCGTTGGTGACTGAGCCCGCGACCGTCATGCCGGCCGCGATCACCCAGACCACCAGCAGGAACCAGGTCGGGATCAGCAGCACAGCGCGATCGAAGCCGTGGGTCGAGAGATAGACGATCAGCGCGAAGCCGGCGAAGGCGATCAGCACCAGGGAGATGCGCGCGATGCCGGAGGCGACCGCCGGGTCGAACAGAGCGAGCGCCACCAGCGAGCCGAGGAAGGCGAGCCAGCCCACCGTGATGTGCGAATAGCGCACATGCCAGCGGCTCAAATTGAGATAGGCGAACAGGAACACCAGCAGCGTCGCCGCCAGGATCGCTTCACCCGCCGCGCGCCAGATGCGCTCGGCGTTGTTCGACATGTCGAGCACCTTGCCCCAGAAGCCGAAATCGACGCCGATATAGACCAGCACCGCCCAGGCCAGCGCCGCGGCCGCCGGGAACATGATGCTGCCCTTGACGACGAACAGGATGGTGAGCACCAGAGCCAAAAGCCCGGAGATGCCGATCACGATGCCCTGGTACAGCGTGAACGAGTTGACCTTGTCCTTGTAGGCCTCCGGCTCCCACAGATAGAGCTGCGGCAGCTTGTCGGTGCGCAGTTCCGCGACGAAGGTGATGACGGCGCCGGGGTCGAGCGTGATGCGGAAGACGTCGGCGGTCGGGCTTTCCTGCCGCTCCGGCCGGTCGCCGGTGGACGGCGTGATGGTCGCGATGCGCGACAGCCCGAGGTCGGGCCACAGCAGGCCCGAGGACACGATGCGGTAGTGCGGGGCGACAATCAGACGGTCGAGCTGGTCGTCGGTGTTGTTGGCGAGCGCGAACACCACCCAGTTCTGGCCGCCTTCGCGGGCGCGCACCTCGATGCGGCGGACGATGCCGTCGGTGCCCGGCGCGGTCGAGACCTGGATGCGGTCGGCATCACTGCGCTGGTGCTCGAGCACGCTGGTGAGGTCGATCGCGGGCGCGTCGCCGCGAACGCTGACAGCGTCGAGCGCGCGTGCAGGCGACGCGGCGACAAGAATCATGAGGCCCAGCGCGATGGGCGCGAGGCACCTGATCAGACGCAAGGTCAGTTCTCCGCGTTCGACGCAAACTCTGTGTGCAAGGCGATTTCCGACCGGACGAAAGTGGTTCGGCGCGCTGCGATAGATGCCACGAAAGCGAGGAAAATCAAAGGGTTTCCGCCTTGCCTGTGGGTCAGAGGCCTAGACCTCCAACACAATTTTGCCAATATGTGCGCTGGTTTCCATGCGCCGGTGTGCGTCGGATGCCTTTTCCAGCGGGAAAGTGCTGTCCATGAGCGGTTTGACGCGGCCTTCGCGCAAAAGCGGCATCACTTTCGCCTCGATCGCGGCCACCATCGCCGCCTTATCCGCATTAGTACGGGGGCGCAGCGTGGACCCGGTATGGGTCAGGCGCTTCACCATCACCTTGGCGATATTGACGTTGACCTTGGGGCCATTGAGCGTCGCGATCTGCACGATGCGGCCGTCGACCGCGGCGGCGTCGTAATTGCGATCGACATAGTCGCCGGCGACCATGTCGAGGATCAGATTTGCGCCGGCATTGTTGGTCTCCGCCTTGACCACGGCGACGAAGTCCTCGGTCTTGTAGTTGATGGCGCGGTCGGCCCCCAGCTTGAGGCAGGCTTCGGCCTTGTCGGCGCCGCCGACGGTGACGATCACCTTGGCGCCGAACGCTTTCGCAAGCTGGATCGCCATGGTGCCGATGCCGGAGGAGCCGCCATGGATCAGCAGCGTCTCGCCGGCCTTCAGCCCGCCGCGCTCGAACACATTGTGCCAGACCGTCATCAAGGTTTCCGGCAGCGCGCCGGCTTCCTTGATCGACAGCGCAGGCGGCACACTCATGGCCTGGGCATCCTGGGCGATGCAGTACTGCGCGTAGCCGCCGCCGGCGACGAGCGACATCACCTTGTCGCCGATCTTGTGCCGCTTGGCATTGCTGCCCACCGCCACCACTTCACCCGCGATCTCGAGGCCGGGCAGGTCGCTGGCGCCGGGCGGCGGCGGATAGGCGCCGGAGCGCTGCGCCACGTCGGGCCGGTTGACGCCCGCGGCCTGCACCCTGACCAGGATCTCGTCGGGGCCGGGTTGCGGCAGTGCGCGTTGTTCCGGCACCAGCACCTCCGGTCCGCCGGGCTTGGAGATGGCGACCACGGTCATTTGCGCGGGCAGCTTGTCCATGATTTGTCCTTGGCCACATGTTGAGGGTTGGCGGTTCACATATCGCCTTTTCCGCCGAAGTGAAACGCCATTAAACGCCAAACCGCGCCGCCAGATGGCCGGCTTTGTGCGGGTCGATTTTTTCGACCAGCGGACCGAGCTGCGCGACCGGCGTGCCGGCACCGCCATCGAGCAGCGCGGTGAGCGGGCCATCTGGCCAGCACGGGATGGCGACTTCGCGGCCGAAGGCGCGCAGCACGCGATCGGCCAAATGAGGGATGATGCTCCAGGCGAGCACTGCGCAGATGCGCACCAGATTGAGCCCGGTCCGCGTCACCACGGCCGCGCGAGGTGGATCGGACCTGAGCTGCGCCCATGGCGCTGAGTGCTGCAGATAGGCGTTTGCCGCGTCCCAGATCGTGCGGGTTGCGGCCGCTGCGGCGCGGAATTCCAGTGCCTCGTGATGCCGGCGGAGCGAGGCGATGCGTCGCTCCAGGTCGTGCGCCAGCGCTTGCTCGGCTTCATCGGGCGTGCCGCCGGCAGGGATGCGGCCATCGAAGGCGTGATGGGTGAAGCTGACGATGCGATTGACGAGATTGCCGAAGATGTCGGCGAGATCCTTGTTCACATCGGAGGCGAATTTCGCGACGCTGAAATCGGTATCGGCGCTCTCGGGCGCATTGGCGATCAGCCACCAGCGCCAGAGATCGGCCGGCAATTCCTCCAGCGCAGCGTCGGTGAAGATTCCGCGATTGCGGCTGGTGCTGAACTTTCCGCCTTCGTAATTCAGCCAGTGCAGTCCCTTGATCACGTCGACCGTCTTCCACGGCTCGCCGGAGCCGATCAGGGTCGCGGGAAAACTGACGGTGTGAAACGCGATGTTGTCCTTGCCGAGAAACTGGATGTAGCTGACGTCGTTGGCCTGCCACCACCATTGTCGCCAGTCGCGGCCCGCATCGGCGGCCGCCCATTCCTGCGTCGCAGCGATGTAGCCGATCGGCGCGTCGAACCAGACGTAGAAGACCTTGTCCTCGAATCCCTCGCGCGGGACCGGAATACCCCAGGCCAGATCGCGCGTGATGCAGCGATCGCGCAAGTCTGCGGTCAACCAGCTTTTTGCGGTCGACACCACGAAAGACGGCCAGCCGGCGCGGCTGTCGATCCAGGCGATCAGGTTTTCGATGAGGCGCGACTGCCGCAGGAACAGATGGCGGCTGTTGCGGATTTCGAGTGCGCGATCGCCGGACAACGCGGATCGCGGCTCGATCAGCTCCGGCGGATCGAGCAGCGTACCGCAACGGTCGCATTGGTCGCCGCGCGCAGATGTGTCGCCGCAATGCGGGCAGGTGCCGAGCACGTAGCGGTCGGGCAGGTAGCGCTGATCGACCGGCGACCAGACTTGCTGCAGCTCGCGCGCCTCGATCAATCCGGCCGCCTCGAGCTTGCGAAAGAAGTGCTGCGTCAGCGCGTGATTTTGCGGCGAGCTGGTTCGTCCGAAGTGATCGAAGGACAGGCCGAAGCGGCGGTAGATGTCGGCCTGAACGGCGTGCTGGGCATCGCAGAAGGCCCGGACGTCCTGGCGGGCCTGGATGGCGCCGAGCTCGGCGGGTGTGCCGTGCTCGTCGGTCGCGCAGATGAAGAGCACGTCGTCGCCGACCTGCCGGCGGAAGCGGGCGTGGACATCGGCAGGCAGGAGCGAGCCTGCGAGATTGCCGAGATGCTTGACGCCGTTCACATAGGGAAGGGCGCTGGTGATGAGAAATTTGGTCATGGGTGCGGTCTTTCGCGTTTGGTGATGCCGACCGGTGAAAATCAAAAAGCCCTCCCGCGTGATCGGAAGGGCTTGGGGTCGGCTCATGCCTTGCGCGCGTGGACGCGCACTATCCCGTCCGGTCAGACTCCTTGCGGTCGGGCCGGGGCATTCGCGTCAGATGTTGCGCGCACACGAAAGTCACTGCAAAATTCTCCTCGCGTGAACATGGATATCACCTCGGGGTTGAAGACGCCAGATCGGCGGGCCTCGGAACCTGGTTGCCGGGAGGACACATGCCGACGGAAGACGACGACCGCCCGCGCAAGAAGATCAGCCACGAGATAGGACAGGATCTCTCACTGTTGTCGGTGGAGGAACTGACCGAGCGCGTCGCCCTGCTCAAGACCGAAATCGCAAGGCTCGAGGAAGCCGCCACCAGGAAGCGCGCCTCGCGCGATGCCGCGAACAGCATCTTCAAGTCGTAGCAAATCGGCAGAGGGGCGCGACCCGCTTCCACGGCGTCATGGCCGGGCTTGTCGCGGCCATCGGACAGATTTGTTTCGCTATGCGCCGAATTTCCTCCGTCGTCATTCCGGGGCGGCGCGGAGCGCCGARCCCGGAATCCATAACCACAGGCAGTTGAAACGGGCAGGCTGATAGAGCCGGGCCGCTGCGTCCGCCTGTGGCTATGGATTCCGGGCTCGCGCTTTGCGCCCCCCGGAATGACGGCGGAAAGTTTGTTCCGCACCGCACTCGGCCACTGACCGACATGGCTAACGAACCCTCAAAATAATCGTTCGTTTACTCCCGATTAAGCTTTCGGGTTTATGACTGGAACTGTCCTCGTTTGGACACCGAGTGGCTCCTGTCCACTCTGTTTGACGCCTCCCTGTTATCAACTTTCAAAGCCGCCGGTTTTCCGGCGGCTCTTTTTTGCCTCTCTTTGCGGTTGAATTCCGAGGAAAGACCCGCGGAAACCATATCCGCGCTTGTCGCTGGACTCCGCGCTCCCAGCGCGCAATGATTTGTTCATCATAAGCCGGCGCCAAAGCCGGGTGGGTAAACAGTTGCGTAAGGGGCGTTAACCATGGAACGTTTGCAAGCCGACGGCGCTCTCGTTCAACTCAGCGAGCGGTTCACCAATTCTGCGGCCTTCGGCGCCCTGTTCCGCGAAGGCATGGACCTGGTCGAAGAGACCGCAGCCTATCTCGACGGCGCCGGCCGCGCCGAGGCCAAAGCGCTCGATCGGGCCGTCAGCCTCACCTATGCGACCGAGAGCATGCGCCTCACCACCCGCCTGATGCAGCTCGCCTCGTGGCTGCTGCTGCACCGCGCGGTGAAGGAAGGCGAGATGACGCTCGGCCAGGCCAACCGCGAAAAGACCAAGGTCAAGCTCTCGGCGGCCGATCCCGGCCCCGCCGACACCATCGAGAAGCTGCCGTCGCAGCTGCAGGAGCTGATCCATCGCTCGATGAGCCTCCAGACCCGCGTGCGCCGTCTGGACACCACCATCCACACCCCGCCGACCGATCACGTGGCAATCGGCAACCCGCTGGTGCCGCACCTCAACGCGCTGAAGGCGGCGTTCGAGCGGTAAGCGATTTCGTCATTCCGGGGCGATGCGAAGCATCGAACCCGGAATCTCGAGATTCCGGGTTCGGCTCT